>CAUDYH010000011.1 GCA_958453575.1 uncultured Collinsella sp. | reverse complement strand
CGATGTACTTATGGAGACCTACCTCACCATTCCCGCCGGCGTGCTTATCGCGACCGGTCTTGTTAAGGCCATGCTGACGCCCGTCCTCATCAACCTTGGTTGGCGCGGCGGCCACTTCTTCCCGGTTATCTTCTCGGGTGTAAGCCTGGGCTACGGGCTTGCCATCCTCACCGGCACCGATCCGGTCTTTTGCGTCGCCGTCTGCACGGCATCGACGATGGGCGCCGTCATGCGTCAGCCGGTCATGGTCGTGGGCCTGCTGCTCATGTGCTTCCCACTCAAGGGCATCGTCTGCATGATCATCGCGGCCGTTATCGCTGCCGGTATTCCATTGCCCAGGCCGCTGCGCAAGTAGTACGGTGGCGCACGCCGGGGATATGCTATTTGTCACGGATTTACGGATGGGCGATTGCGACCGATTGTGGCCAGCATGGGTCGAGTTCCGTGTGGCTACAGATCGCGTACTCGATAAACCTTGGTGCTGACGGCGCAGCTGATTGCGCATAGCACGAGGGCCAGGACGGCAATTCCTGCGCACAGGCAGCCGAGGACGGCGGGATCGGGATTTGCCCCGGCAATCGACATGAGCCAGTTACTGATGGGGTTGGAGGAGCTCAGCGTGGCCATGGCAAGGCATCCGAGCAAGGCAAACAGACCAACGGACAGGCGCAGCGCCTCCATGTGTCCAAATCGAAAGAACAACGGTTGCGCCAAAAACACCATCATGAGGGAGATGAGCATCGAGGCTGCCGAGGCAATTGTAATCTCAAAGACGGCCTGTCCCGTCGGGGGGATGCCTGCATTATTGAACAGTGGGATGGTGACGATGTTCAACAGTGCAGCCGCACATGCCATGATGGCCGAGAAAGCAACGATACACAGGTAACGTGCGCAGATGATGTCTTTGCGCGAGATGGGCAGCGTTGCCCGATAGCGTTCCCATCCGTTTTGGTTGTCGAAGCCGGCCAGCGAGCTCATGACCATGATGGGCGACATGGCGCTGACCGCGCAGGCGCCGGCACTCATGCCGGAATCACCATCCGATGCGTTGGCGAGGGTCAGCACGACGAATATGAACAGGCCGACGCCCGCGATACTCGGGATAAGCGTGCGAACGATGGCGAGCTCGGACATAAAGGCGCGTTTCATTTCGAAGCCCCTTTCAGCATGAGGCGCAGGTAGTCATCAATGGTTGCCCGATCGCAGGGAATCTCGGGAAAGGCCTCGAGCGCTTCGCGACGGTTGGGCACGAGCACGTCTACGCTATAGGCGTGGTGGGCGGCGCGGGCGCCTTCGACGCAAGCCATGAGCTCGGCGGCCTGTGCCTGGGTGCAGTGGGCGATGCCAGCGCGGTCGGTAATTTCCTCGCGCGGCAGGTTAAAAATAATCGAGCCATTATCGATGCAGATGACGCGGTCGGCGGCGCGATCGAGGTCGGACGTAATGTGGCTTGAGAGCAGTACGCTGTGCAGGCCGTCGGAAACAAAGGCGAGCAGCTCATCGAGCAGTTCCTCGCGCGCCATGGGATCGAGGCCCGCGGTGGCTTCGTCCAAAAGGAGTAGCTTGGCATTATGGCTGAGTGCACAGGCAAGCTGCAGTTTCATGCCCATGCCACGGGAGAGGTCCTTGACCTTTGTCTTGGGATCCAAGTCAAATCGGTCGATGAGGCTGGCGAAGGTGTCGTGGCTCCAAGTGGGGTATGCCGGGCTTACGAGTGCCTCGACTTCGGTTACCTTGAGTGTGGAAGGGAAGGGGCATGTGTCCAGCACGAGGCCGACACGAGTGCGCAAGCAGCGCTGCGCTTCATCGGGCGCGTCGGCGCCACAGTGCTGCCCAAACAGGTGCACCTCGCCGGCATCGAGCTTTATAAGCCCGAGCGCGGCTCGAATCGTCGTGGTTTTGCCGGCACCGTTGGCACCAACAAAGCCGACAATCTGGCCGGGTTCCACGGCAAGCGTGACGTCGCGCAGCGAAAAGCGGTCGCTTACAGTGCGTGAGATGCCTTTGAGTTCTAGCAAGTTTTGCATGGTATAGCCTTTCTTGCAGATGGCTACTGCATGGTTTCGGGGGCTACCAGGTCGAGCATCTCGTGCAGTTTGTCGCGCGTGACGCCCAGGGTTTCGGCTTGGCTCGCCGCTTTCGCAAGCAACTCTTCGATATGGCAGAGCTGACTTTCGCGCAAGAGTTCTTGGTTGCCCTCGGCGACAAAACAGCCTTTGCCCTGCACGGTGCAGATAAACCCAAGCTGCTCCAGGTCGGCGTAGGCGCGCTTGGTGGTGATGACGCTCACGCCAAGATCGCTCGCGAGTGCACGGATGCTGGGGAGTTTGGCTCCCGCAGCGAGCGTGCCCGATAAGATCTGAGCTTTGACTTGCGAGGTTATCTGCTCGTAGATGGGCTTGTCGCTCGAATTGGATAGGATGATGTCCACAGCGGCTCCTTAGCTGTTGGGCTACACGTGTATATAACCGGTAAGCACAGTATATATACACTATACACAGTTATGCAAGAGGCAAATACGGATTGGGTCGGCTACCCAGGCCCCAACTGATGAATTTGTCCTGATAGGTGCCCTGCTGCAGCATTTCGCGGCTACAATAGTGCGGTTACAACGACGTAATGCACTCAATGCAAGAAAGGATCCGCATGGCAAGCCTGTCGGATGAAATCTCGTCGCGCCGCACATTCGCGATCATCAGCCACCCGGACGCCGGTAAGACCACGCTTACCGAGAAGCTGCTGCTCTATACCGGCAGCATCCAGACCGCCGGCTCGGTCAAGGGCAAGAGCTCGGCTAAGCATGCCGTCTCGGACTGGATGGACATCGAGAAGGAGCGCGGCATTTCCGTTACCTCCTCGGTGCTGCAGTTCACCTACAACGGCGCCTGCGTCAACATCCTCGATACCCCCGGCCACCAGGACTTCTCGGAGGATACCTACCGTACCCTTATGGCCGCCGACGCCGCGGTCATGGTCATCGACGGCGCCAAGGGCGTCGAGGCCCAGACCAAAAAGCTCTTTAAGGTCTGTACGCTGCGCCACATTCCCATCTTCACCTTTGTGAACAAGCTCGACCACGAGGCTCGCGATCCGTTTGAGCTCATGGAAGAGATCGAGAACGTCCTGGGCATCAATACGTATCCTATGAACTGGCCGATCGGCAGCGGCCGCAACTTCCGCGGCGTGTTCGACCGTCAGACCCGTCGCGTTATCGCCTTTGAGGGCGACGGCCACGCCAACGCCACCAAGAAGGTCGCCGAGGTCGAGGCTGAGCTGGGCGACCCCTCCATGGATGAGCTTATCGGCGAGGAAAACCATAAGAACCTGATGGACGACATCGAGCTGCTCGATGGCGCCGGCGACGAGCTCGACCTGGATGCCGTGGCCTGCGGCAAGCTGAGCCCGGCGTTCTTTGGCTCGGCGCTCACCAACTTTGGCGTGGAGCCCTTCCTCAAGGAGTTCCTGCGTCTGGCCCCGACGCCGCGCGCCTATACCGATACGCTCACCAACGAACCGGTCGATCCCTGCCGCGACGACTTTAGCGGCTTTGTGTTTAAGATCCAGGCCAACATGGACAAGAACCACCGCGACCGCATCGCCTTTGTGCGCATTTGCTCGGGCAAGTTCGAGCGCGGCATGGACGCCTTCCACGTGCAGGGTAACCGCAAGCTCAAGCTGGCTACGGGCACCTCGATGATGGCCGACGACCGCGCCATCGTGGACGAGGCGTACGCGGGCGATATCGTAGGCCTGTTCGATCCGGGTATCTTTAGCATCGGCGACACCGTGTGCTCCGGCAAGCGCCACGTGCAGTATCCGCAGATCCCGACGTTTGCCCCCGAGATGTTCGCTCGCATTACGCAGGTCGACACGCTCAAGCGCAAGCAGTTCGTCAAGGGCATGGAGGAGCTTGCCCAGGAGGGTGCCATCCAGATCTTCCGCGAGCTGGGTGCCGGCATGGAGAGCGTCATCGTGGGCGTGGTCGGCGTGCTGCAGTTTGAGGTACTCGAGCGCCGCCTCAAGGCCGAGTACCGTGTTGAGGTTCGTCGCCAGCCACTGCCCTATACGGACATCCGCTGGATCCAGAACGACCCCGACACCATCGATATCCCGGGCCTTTCGCTCACGCGCGACACCCTGCGTGTCGAGGACATGCGCGGCGGTAAGCTGCTGCTGTTTACGAGCCCGTGGAACGTGGACTGGGCAACCGACCACAACCCCGACCTGATTCTGTCGGAGTTTGGCAACGTAGCCTTTTAGTGTGCCGGCGCGGTGGCCCTGCGGGGCTGCCGCGCCGTTTGCTTGCCTGATGCCGCGTGAGCGGCTATCATACCCACCGTCGTCTCAAGACCGGGGCGTCCGAGCAGTTCGGGTCCGATATCCTGCTCGTTAAACCTAAAACCAAAGGAGTACATAATGATCAAGAAGGTCATGGAGGACTATAAGGTCCTGTTGCGGAGCATTCCCGCGGCGACGGTTTCGCTGTTTTTCGTGAGCGTCATCATGATGAACCTGCTGGCCAACAAAGAGCTCATCAGCCTGCCGTATCTGGCGCTCGACTGTGGCTTTGTGGTGAGCTGGGTTTCGTTTTTGTGCCAGGACATGATCTGCAAGCGCTTTGGCGCCAAGGCATCCATCAAAATCTCTATCCTCGCACTGCTGGTCAACCTGGCCGTGAGCCTGTGCTTTTGGGCATGCTCGCTCACGCCCGGTATGTGGGGTGCCTACTACGACACCGGCATGATCGAGGTCAACACTGCCCTTAACGCCACCATCGGCGGCACCTGGTACGTGGTGCTTGGCTCTTCGCTGGCAATGCTCGTTTCTGCCGTGGTTAACTCCACGCTCAACCAGTCGCTCGGTCGTATGCTCAAAAAGAATAACTTTGCGAGCTTCGCCTTCCGCTCCTATGTGTCCACGGGCGTTGGCCAGTTTATCGACAACCTGGTCTTTGCCATTGTGGTGAGCCACACGTTCTTTGGTTGGACCTGGGTGCAGGTTCTTATGTGCTCGCTGACCGGCGCTGTTGCTGAGCTGCTGTGCGAGGTCTTCCTGAGCCCCGTGGGCTACAAGGTCGTGCGCGGCTGGGAGCGCGAGAACGTGGGCGCCGAGTATCTCGAGCGCCACGCAACCGCCTAAGGAGCAAGTATGCGGGTTTTGATCACGGGTGCTTCGGGCGGTATCGGAGCCGCATGCGTGCAGCGCTTTTTGGACGAGGGCCACGAGGTCGTGGGCTTTGATCTGCTGCCGGCGGCGATCGAACACGAGCGCTACCGCCATCTGATCGTTGATGTCCGCGAGCCGGACTCGTTTCCAAGCGACCTTGAGCCTCAGGTAATCGTGAACGTTGCCGGTACGCAGGATTCGGCCGACGACATCGCCGCCAACCTGTGTGGCACCATCAACGTGACCGAGCGCTACGCCTTTGTGGGGGAGGGGCTCGCCGCCAAGCCTGCGCCGGCTATCAAATCCGTGGTCAATGTGGGGTCGGCGAGCGGGCATACGGGATCGGAGTTTCCCGCCTATGCCGCCAGCAAGGGCGGCGTTATCGCCTACACCAAGAACCTTGCAAACCGCCTGGCACCGCAGGCCATCGCCAACAGTGTGGACCCGGGCGGCGTTATAACGCCGCTCAACCGTTGCGTGATGGAAGACGAACATCTGTGGAGCCCGATTATGGAGCTCACGCCGCTTAAACGCTGGGCCACCGCCCAAGAGATCGCCGAGTGGATCTACTTTGTGGGCGTAACCAACCGGTTTATGACCGGGCAGAGCCTGCTGATCGATGGCGGCGAGGCCGGCCGCACCCAGTTTATCTGGCCCGAGTAGAAAACGCGCCCGATGGCAAGATCGCCGTCGGGCGCGTTTTTGATGTATCGATTTTTAGCCGAGGCAAGTCCAGTTGACGGGGGTCGAGCCGTGCTGTTCGAGTAGCCGATTGGCAGCGGAGAAGGGGCGCGATCCCATAAAAGCGGGGAGTTCTGCCGTGGCGCGGTTGGCCGAAAGCGGCGAGGGGTGCGTGGAGGCAAGGCAGAACTTGCCGGTTGCCTTGCCCGCGCCGGTCGCGGCGAGCTTGCCCTCGACCATCTGCTGGGCAAAGCGGCCCCATGCCAAAAAGACGACCGGCTGGGGCAGCTGACAGCAGCGTTCGATAACGTAGTCGGTGAGCGTGCTCCAGCCCAGCTTGGCGTGCGAGTTGGCGGCATGCTCGCGCACGGTGAGCGTCGTGTTGAGAAGCAGGACGCCCTGTTGTGCCCATGGGGTTAGGTCTCCCGTGGCGGGAATGGGGCAACCCAGATCGGCTTTGAGTTCTTTATAGATGTTGCGCAGGCTCGGCGGCAACTTGGTTTGCGTCGCGGGGACCGAGAACGACAGTCCCATGGCCTGGTTGGGTCCGTGATAGGGGTCTTGACCCAAGATGGCAACCTTGACCTGGTCGGCCGGGGTGTAGGCGAGGGCATTGAGGATGTCGTCTTGTGCCGGGTAGATGGTCTGCTCGGCACGCAAAAGGGCGATGCGCTCGAGCAGCTGGTTCGTAGTGTCGCGTACCTGCTGTGGCGCATCGCCCAACCAAGTTGCTATGTTGCGGTCGCGGATTGCGGTGTCCATGGGGCTCCTTTATGGCAGATGCTCTGTTGGTATCTATTGTAAAGGCGCACCGGTTGCCTTTATGCCGCGGCTGCATAAGGACTGGGGTCTACGAGACGTGCTCGGGCGCTCCTGCCATACGAGCGTGTCCATGTGCGCGAAGGCGCGGGAGCTCGACGGTTGCCACCATGACGCCGGTGAGAATGAGGGCGGCGCCAAAGAAGGCGATGGGGCTCAGGACCTCGCCGATCAGGAAAAACGAGAAGACGGCAGAGCAGACCGGCTCGAGCGAGAAAGCGAAGCCGGTGGTCTCGGCAGGCCCGTGGGGCTGCACGAGCGTCTGGGTGATAAAGCCGTAGGCAGAGCAGATGAGTGCGAGCGCGACGACAACGACGACCTCGCCCGGCGTGCTGGGAAGCGTAAAGCCGCCAAAGGTGCATGCGGCGATGCCCGAGAACAAGCCACCGAAGCCCAGCTGCCAAACGCCCAGGGCCAGCGGATCGACTTCTTCGACAAAGCGCTTGGCGACGATAATGTGGCTGGCATAGATAAAGGCCGAGAGCAGCATGATGATCGCGCCGGGATTCAGGCTGGTAAAGTCGGCGCCCGAGAGCAGCAGCATGCCGCAGGTGACGATGGCCGTGCCGATGAGCACCTTGCGCTCGGGGGCGCGGCGCAGCAGAGCCGCGTTGGCAAACGGCACGATCACGACCGTCAGGCTCTGCAAAAAGCCGGCGGTGGAGGCCGAGGTGAGGCTGGAGCCCAGACACATGCAGGTAAGCTCGGTTGCCATGATGGCGCCAATGATGGCGGAACGAATCATCACGTCGCGATTGATGCGCAGAGCGTGCTTGTGGAAGAGCAGCAGACAAGCTGCAAAGGCGATGATGCAGCGCAGCGCAACGATGCTCGTGGCGTTCATGCTGTCCATGCCGATCTTCATGAGGGGGTACGAAAAGCCCCATGAGACGGGAACAGAAAATGAGAGCGCGATTGCTTTTTTGCGATCCATGGGACTCCTTTTGTTACAGAACGGTTTCGTAAAAGGGATTCTGCTCCCAGATTTGGATGTAGTAAAGCGAATGTATCTTCAGTATGATTAAGAAATGCTAATGTTGGCGGGAAAAGCCCTGGCAAAACGTTTTATGGCTATCTTGATATGGAGGCACGATGGCATCGCGGTATCAGATTGTATGTATGGTGGTCGATTGCGGCAGCCTGAAACGTGCGGCCGACGAGTTGGGCTATACGCAAAGCGCGGTGAGTCAGGCCGTCAAGGCACTCGAGCGCGAGCTGGGCACCACGATTATCGAGCGCGGCAAGCAGGGCGTTTCGCTTACGCGCGACGGCAAACAGTATCTGCCGTATCTGCGTCAGATCGTAACGGCCGAGGCCGAGCTTGAGGGTAAGCGTCAGGAGTTGTTGGGGCTTTCATCGACCGACATTCGCATTGCGACGTTTACCAACGTGAGTCGTACCGTGCTGCCGCGTGTGATTCGCGACTTTGGAGCCCTGCATCCGGGCGTGCGCTTTACCCTCAAGCAGGGTGATTACACGCGCAACGCCCAGTGGGTGCACGATGGCGTGGTTGACTTTTGCTTTACGGCGCGCGGGTTTACCGCTGGGCTCGAGAAGCGTGTGGTCTATCACGACGAGTTGGTGGCGCTGTTGCCTGTCGGGCATCCGCTGACGGCAAAGGAAAAGGTGACGCTCGCCGATTTGGCGTCCGAGCCGTTTGTGCTGCTGGATGAGGGCGAGCAGAGCCTGGTGCTCGATGCATTCGCGGCGCATGGCCTGTCGCCGCACGTGACGAGTGAGGTGACCGACGACTACACCATTATGGCGATGGTGGAGGAGGGGCTTGGCGTGAGCATGCTCTACCGTCGTACGGTTGAGGGCATGCGAGCCGAAATTCGCGTACGTCCCATCGCGCATGCTCCCTCGCGCGACGTGGTGGCAGCTTGGCGCAGCTGGGACACCATGCCTATCGCCACGAGGCGTTTTATCGACTATATGAGCTCGCATATTGTCAATTAATGACTGGCGTGACGTTGAGTGTGGTGTTTAGCGGGCTGTCGCTTTGGCTTGGGTGGCGCGATAGGTGCGTGCCGGGTGGCAAAGTAGCACCGCCACGACCATAAAGAACGCCGTGGTGCCCAGGCTGATGGGGTAGACCATCATAATGTTCGCAAAGGTGCGGAAGTGCGGGAACACGCAGAACACCCAATAGAAGCGGATACCGCAGACGCAGATCATGGTGATGAGGGCGGGCGTGAGCGAGATACCAAAGCCGCGCAGGTAGCCGGACATGTTTTCGTAGAACATGCTAAAGGCGTACGCCGGGAAGATCGAACACACTCGGATATACCCGATCGAGACGATGTTGGGATCGCTGTTAAAGAGCGACAAGATCTCGCGCCCCAGGCCGACAATAACGATAATCGTGGTGAGTGCAACGATGCCGCCTTCGACCAAGCAGACCTTGAGCGTCTTGGTGCAGCGGTCAATCTGGCGGGCACCGTGGTTTTGTCCCACAAAGGTGGTGCACGCCTGGCTAAAGCTGTTGAGCAGGTTGTAGCACACGTACTCCAGGCTCATGGCGGCGCTCGATGCGGCCATGACCTCGGTGCCCAGACTGTTGATGGCAGACTGGATGATGATGTTGGCGATGGCAAAGACGGCGCTTTGGATGCCGGCGGGCAGGCCGATCTTGACGATGCGCTTGAGGGCGACGGGGTCTAAGCCTAAGTCGCGTGGGGTGACGCGGACGACGGAGTCGGTCTTGAGCAGGCGGATAAAGAGCGTGGCGGCGCTGACGGTGTAGGCGATGGCGGTGGCGATGGCGACGCCCGCGACGCCCCAGTGGAGTACGGGGACAAAGATGAGATCCAGGCCAATGTTGAGGACGGTGGACACGGCGAGCGCCTGCAGCGGCATGCGGGTGATGCCGACGGAGCGGAAGATCGCGGCCTCAAAGTTGTAGAGCAAGATCGAGGGCATGCTGAGCAAAAAGACGCGCAGGTAGAGCGAAGCGAGCGGCATGGTTTCGGCGGGAACGTTGAGCACGGCGAGCATGGGCTCGGCAAAGATCTCGCCCAGAGCGATGACGACAAAGCCCACGAGCGCCATTAAAATCGAGGTATGGACGGCGCGTTTGACCATGTTCTGATCGTTGCGGCCGATAGCGTTGGCGATGACCACGTTGGAGCCAAGCGACATGCCGATAAACAGGTTGAGCATAAGACTGGTAAGCGGAACATTGGAGCCGACCGCCGCCATGGCGAGAGTTCCCTGGTCGCCCGAGAAGTTACCGATAATGACCGTGGCGATGAGGTTCGACAGCTGCTCCAAGATGCTCGTGGCGGCCACGGGGAAGGCGAACAGGGGAATATTGCGCCACGGCGATCCGGTGGTCATGTCAATATGCTTAGATACGGTATCAGCCATACGCTCTCAATCTCTAACGTGCTATATCGTGCTTATTTGCGCAGACGATGATACTCCTAATGCAGCCAGCCGGCACTTAGGGACGTTCCTTTTCTGTCGGCAGCTGGGGACACTCCTTGTCTCTTCTATGACTAGGTGGGGAAGGCGTGCGACAATGGTGGGCGTTGTGTTGTTCGCGCTAAGGAGTTGCCATGTTGTTGTGTCCCGTTTGCCATGAGCCGTTGGTGGACGACGAGCGCGGTGCTGCATGTGCGGGTGGACACCGGTTTGACCGTGCGCGCGAGGGCTATCTGTATCTGCTGCGCTCGTCCAAGAGCGGCGACTCCATGGGCGATCCCAAGTCGCAGGCGCGCAGCCGTCGTGACTTTCTGAACCGTGGATACTATGCGCTGTTGCGCGATGCGATGGTCGAGCTGGTGCGCGAGCGGGTGTCTGAACGTGCCGCGTCTACGAACGGCCCCATGACCTTGCTCGATATTTGCTGCGGCGAGGGCTACTACACCAGCGCCATGGGTGCGGTGCCGGGCGTGGACGCTTACGGGTTCGACTTGGGCAAAGAGATGGTGCGCCTGGCCGCCAAGCGCGGCGATGCGACCTATTTTGTGGCCAACATGAAGGATATCCCCGTGGCTGATGGCGCCTTTGATATGGTGACCGAGCTCTTTGCTCCCTTTAACGAGCGTGAGTTTTCTCGCGTGCTGGCGCCCGGGGGCTCGCTCTACACCGTGGTGCCGGGTGCCCGTCATCTGTTTGGGCTCAAGGAGGTGCTCTACGACACGCCATATCTCAACGACGAGAAGCTGCCGAAGACTACCGAGCTCGAGTTGGTCGGAACGCAGCGGGTGTCTGCGAACATTACGCTCCAGACCCAGGCCGACATCGAGGCGGTGTTCCAGATGACGCCGTACTACTACCGCACGCGCCCCGCCGACAAAGAGCGCCTGGCAAACCTGGACACCCTTCAAACCGACATCGACTTCATCATCGTCGAGTACCGCCACTAACCTACCAAAAAGGGACAGGTTTATTTTGGCAGGTTTTATCTGGGCAAATGCAAAGGGCCGACCGCGGAGATGTGCGATCGGGCCATTTTAGTTGCTTGGCTGCAGAGGCTATGAGAAGCGAGCGCTTACAGGCGGTCCTTGTTCTCGGCCTTGACGGCGTGCGCCTGCTGAACAAAGAACAGGTCGTACACCACGATGACAAAGGCGCCAAAGTTGATGGCGTCGCCGCCAAACGCGGGAAGCGTGAGCACCGCCTGGGCAAGCGTGGCGACTGCAGCAACGATACCGAGCTTAAACGCGCCGTCAACCTGCGAAGGCTTGTTGGCACCCTTGATGCCCGCAACGCCCGCGGCAAGATCGATGAGGCCCTTGGCGATAATCACGGCCGCGGCGAGCATGGCGTTCGATCCGTAGGTGGACTCGAACTTGCCGGTCGCGATGCCGGCGATTCCTATGACGAGACTGGCGATGCCCAGAACAAAATAAATCAGGGCAAGGATTTTGAGTGTCTTGCGAGTGAAGCTCATGGCTGGTCCTTTCGATACGAGTACGCCAACCTGGCGCACCCTATGTGCTGCACATATGGTGAAGCACATTGTAGTTCAACGCGGCGATGCATGCGCCTGAAAGCGTCTCTTGCCTGCACGGTTCAACCTTTCAAAAAGGAAAGCTGGACGTAAGTCAAATCGATGGCAGCGCATGCGCGGCGCTGCGATGATGAGGCCATGGTAAGAGCTGGACCGAAGGAGGAGCCATGATGTACGGAGTCAAGCAAGTGGATGAGCCGCGGTCGCTGGGAAGGCGCATGAGTGATTCTGTGATCGCTGCCGTGTGCACGGTATTGATGGCGGTGCTTTGCATTGGGATGCTGTGGACCATGTCGCATGTGGGACAATAACGGACGGTTGGGTGCCGACATGAATGGCGCCCATGTATTCGTTTTGTTTGCTAAGGAGTGTCCATGGGCGTCGTCGATCCCTTTTCTGTTGCTCGGGCTGCTGGGCTCGAGCTCGTGCGGACGTCCGAGGGCCTTACGCTCACCGACGGCACGATGGAGTTGCGTGCCGATTTTGGCCGCATGCTTCCACGGCTCAAGCAGGGTCGTCTGCAGCAAGAGCTGTTGGTAAAGGCTGCGCGCACAAAAGGCATCGAACAACCATGGGCGATTGATGCCACAGCAGGCTTTGGCGAGGACTCGCTGCTGCTGGCGGCCGCGGGCTATACCGTCGATCTGTATGAACAGGACAGCGTGATCGCGGCGCTGCTCCAGGATGCCCTGGATCGCGCGGCAGATGATTCGGCGCTTGC
>CAUDYH010000010.1 GCA_958453575.1 uncultured Collinsella sp. | reverse complement strand
CCCAACGCTTTTCCCCGGTGGCACTCATATTGTCGATTAATCCAGGCCCTCGGCACCGTTGGACTTGATGATCTTCTGGTAGGCGTAGAAGCTGTCCTTGCGGCGGCGCTCGTAGGTACCGGTGCCGTCATCGTACTTATCGACGTGGATAAAGCCGTAGCGCTTGCGCATCTCGCCGGTGCCGGCGGAAACCAGGTCGATGGGGCCCCACCAGGTGTAGGCGATCAGGTCGACGCCGTCGGCAATGGCCTCGCCCATGGCCTTGACGTGGCTCTGCAAGTAGGCGATACGATACGGGTCGTGGATGGAGCCGTCCTCCTCGACCTCATCGTAGGCGCCCATGCCATTCTCGACCACCATCAGCGGAATCTCGTAGCGGGCGTAAATCTCGTTGAGGGCGATGCGCAGACCCAGCGGATCGATCTGCCAGCCCCAGTCGGTGGACTCCAGATAGGGATTCTTGCCGCCAAAGGTCATGTTGCCCTCGGTCATCTCGTGATCCTTGTGGGTGCCCACGGTGCCGGACATGTAGTAGCTAAAGGTGTAGAAATCGACCTTGCCGTCGGCGATATCCTGCAGGTCGCCGTCCTCCATCACAAGCTCGACATCGTTCTCGGCCCAGAAGCGCTTGGCATAGAACGGATACTTGCCGCGCACCTGCACGTCGGAGCAGTACCAGTTCATGGTATTCATCTCCTGCTGCGCGGCGAACACGTCGGCCGGATCGCACGTGGCGGCATAGGAAAGGATGAAGCAGTCCATGTTGCCCATCTTAAACTGCGGGTAATGCTCGTGGGCATAGCGCACGACGCGGCCGCTGGCGACAAACTGGTGATGCAGCGCCTGCATACGAGCCTGCGGCGTAGCATGGACCGCCGAAGCCGGGCCCTCAAAGCCCTGAATCATGCTGGTCTCAAAGAGGTTGCCCATGTCCTGAGTGCCGCAGTTGATCTCGTTGAAGGTGAGCCAGAACTTGACCTTGTCCTGATAGCGGTCGAAGACGGTCTGGCAGTACTTCTCAAAGAAGCCGATGAGCTCGCGGCTCGCCCAGCCGTTGTATTTCTCGACCAGGTGATAGGGCATCTCGTAGTGCGACAGGGTCACGAGCGGCTCGATATTGTGAGCGCGCAGGCAGTCGAAGACGCGGTCGTAGAAGGCGAGGCCGGCCTCGTTGGGCTCGGCGTCGTCACCGTTGGGGAAGATGCGGCTCCAAGAGATGGACATGCGGAACATGGTAAAGCCCATCTCGGCGAACAGCGCGATGTCCTCCTCGTAGTGATGGTAAAAGTCGATACCGTCATGGTTGGGGTAGAAGCGGTTAGGGTCGATGTCGATCGTAATCTGGCGCGGCTCCTTGTAGCTGCCACCCAAGAAGTGGTCGTCGACCGACGGACCGCGGCCGTCAACGTTCCAAGCGCCCTCAAACTGATTGGCGGCCGTGGCGCCGCCCCAATAGAAACCCTCGGGGAACTTGATGTTTGCCATGAGCATCTCCTTTGCATTGCGGGTCGATAGGCCGAGTATCGCCCACGCACGCGACAGGCAGGGGCAGGGGTGCCAAACCCGACACTTCTTTTCGCAGACGCGCGCTGCAACAGCGCTGCAGCTGAAACTTTTTGACACCGAAGGAGCGAAGACGATCCGCCCCGCGCTTACCGGCGGTATGCCGCGGGGGTGCAGCCATACTTGTCGTGAAACTTACGGTAGAAGAAGCTCATGTTTTCATAGCCCACCGCATGCGCAGCCGCCCCGGCCGTGGCGCCGCCGCGCAGAAGCTCGGCCGCACGTACCAGGCGTCGCTCCTGCACAAGCTGCCTAAAGGTCTTGCCCACATGGCGCTTGAGAAGCGCCGTCGCATAATTAGGGCTCAAGCCAAACTCCGCCGCCATCCCCTCGAGGGAGCATGCAGCGAATTCACAATCGATATAGCCAAGCATTCCCGTCACCAGGGCAGTGGGCCCCGCCGTGCCGTCCGCCGCGCCGCGCACCAGCTCGCGCTCGTAGCAATCCATGAGCTCGGCCAAAAACAGCTGAAACAGACGCAAGACGATCTCGGGACCGTTGGGGCTCGGGTCGTACAGCTCGCAGAGCATCTCCTGCATGTAGCGCCGAATCCGACGGCTCTCGCCGCAGTAAAAACGGACATGGCCCCGATGGTCCGTCTCGCTGTTGAGCGCGTTGAACAAAAACCGCGAGACCGCGCTCTCGCGCGAGAGGCTCGACTCGAGACTCCGGCGCAAAAAAGAGCGTGAAACGGTCATGCTCAGCATGATGTCGTCCTCGCCGAGCGCCGCCACGGCATGAGGGCAAAGGGCGTCGAGCAAAAGCACCTCGTTGCGGCGCAACTCGAGCCTCTCCCCCGCCACCGTCTGCGGGCAGCGCCCGCGATACACATAGCTCATCTCCACGTAATCATGCACGTGCTCGGGAACTGCATTAAAGCGCGAGTTTTTCCTTATCGTCAGGCCACGCGGCATGCCGGGCTGGGCATAGGCAAACCCTGGCTGCCCAATCTTGCGCACTGGGCATCCGTCGATTTCGACATGCTCGGTCATAATCGACCAATCAAATGCCATGCCGTCTTTATAAGCGATCTCACTGGCGCTCAGTTCGCTGAGCCTACGCTCGAGCTCGTCGATCTCCATGGCTTGCCAATCGTTGATTTAGTCATAGTTCGTCGTGATTCAGATATTAGCAGAACGCGCCGACGCGTCCATAATCTGTGCTATGCAGCAGATCGATCGAGCCAAGGAGGATCCATGACCGCGCACTATCAGCAGGTGCTCGAGGGTACATACGACAACCATGTGCTTCCGTTTTTGTGGATGAAGGGCGAGAGCCATAAGACCATTGCCGAGTATCTGGAAAAGATCGCCGGCGCCGACATCCACGAGGTCTGTCTCGAAAGCCGCCCACACCCCGATTTTTGCGGCGAGGGCTGGTGGCGCGACTTGCGCTTTGTCATTGACGAGTGCAAGCAGCTGGGCCTTAAGCTCTGGATCTTGGACGACGCGCACTTCCCCACGGGCTTTGCCAACGGCGCCGTCAAGGAGGCCGTGCCCGAGCTCCGCAAGATCGTGCTCACGCACCGCACGTTCGACATCGTGGGCCCCACGTCCGCCGCGAGCATCGCGCTCGCCAACATGCTCGACAAAACGGAGCGCTTCTACGGCGTGACATTTATGCAGGACGGCAGCCCCGTCGACGTCGCTTACCGAGTAATCGACGATGCAGACGGCAACCCCAGCCGCCTGGTCTTCGATGCACCTGCGGGCCTCACGCAGGCATGCGTGATGTTCACGAGCGGCAAGACCTCCTACAACGAGGACTACATCAATATGGTCGACCGCGCCTCGGTGGCGCAGCTCATCGATGCTGTCTACGAGCCGCATTTTGAGCATCTGGGCGATGAGTTTGGCAAGACGATCCTGGGCTTTTTCTCCGATGAGCCCGGATTTGCCAACGAGAAGGGCACCACGGGCCCCGATGGCATCTCGGACACGCTCATCGGCAAGGCCACCGCGCCCCTACCCTGGTCGGCCGAGCTTGAGCGTCGCCTACGCGCGGCACTGGGCGAGCGCTACCTGGCCGAGCTCCCGCACCTGTGGGACCGCGAGCCGGCCGGCGCGCACGTACGCCACGTCTATATGGACATCGCGAGCACCCTCTATAAGGAGTGCTTCTGCGACCAGCTCGGAGACTGGTGCCGCGCGCGCGGCGTGCAGTACATCGGCCACGTTATCGAGGACAAGGACTGCCACGCGCGCCTGGGCGTGGGCGCCGGGCACTACTTCCGCGCCGTGGGCGGTCAGGACATGGCGGGCGTCGACATCGTGATCAACCAGCTGGTACCCGGCATGGACCGCGGCCTTCACAGCTACGGACGCGGCGTGTGGAACCTCGAGTTCTATAACTACGTGCTGCCCAAGCTGGGCTCCTCGGCAGCACACCTCGACCCCAAAAAGCAGGGGCGCTGCATGGCCGAGGTCTTTGGCGCATTTGGATGGCACGAAGGCCTACGCGAGATGAAGTGGATCGCCGATCATTTTTTGGTGCGCGGCGTCAATTGGTTTGCGCCGCATGCCTTTAGCATGGCCGCCTTCCCCGACTGGGACTGCCCGCCGCATTTCTATGCGCATGGCCAAAACCCCCAGTTTGCACACTTTGGGCAGCTCATGAGCTACATGAACCGTACGGCGAGCCTGCTGAGCGGCGGGCGCGCAACGACCCCGGTGGCGCTTCTCTACCATGCGGACGCCGAGTGGACAGGCGAGGCGAACTTTATGCAGCATGCCGCCTCCGAGCTTATGCGCGCGCAGGTCGACTTTGACATCGTGCCGGCAGAGGCATTTGAGGACGCAGGGCGCTATGCCGTTGAAATTGCCGCAGACGGTAGCGGCTTTGGCGTGAACGGCCAGGCATACCGCTGCCTGGTGATGCCCGGAGCCGAGTTTGTCGGCGGAGCCGTGCTCGACTTTGCCGCGCGCGCCGCAGCCGCAGGTGTTGCCGTGTACGCGCTGGATGAGTTGCCGAGCAAGCGCTACGACGGTGATATTGCAGCCCGCGAGGGCTTTGCCTCCGTGGATGCAGCCGCGGTCGCCGGCATCAAGCTCCTGGCAACCGCCGAGCTCGCAGGCACGCTTGCCGACGCCGGTATGCAGACCGTGGTTTGTGCCGAGTCCCAGCCCTGGCTGCGCGCACTGCGCTACGAGCGGGCGGGCGAGACCTATCTGATGCTCGTCAACGAGCATCCCAAGCAGGGTATCTCCACTCAGATTGCGCTTGCCGACGGCATACCCGTTGCAGGCGCGCGCCTCGACCTGCTCAACGGCACCGATCCCGCCGCCTTTGACGGCACGCTCGAGCTGGCTCCCTACGAGAGCTGCATCGTGGTCCTTGGGGCTACAGGTTCCGCCGGCGCGGCAACTGCTGGAGACGAAGCCACATGCGTCGACGAGCCCTGGGCGGTTGCCTTCTCTGCCCCTGGTACCGATGCCTTTGGCGAGTCTGTTGAGCTTGCAGACCTGCACGACCTTTCCTCGGCCGAGTTCCCCGGCAAGGCCGGCACGTTCCGCTACCAGGCCTCCTTTGTCCTGGGCGAAGCGGCCAGCCGCGCTGTCATCGACCTTGGGGAGGTCTTTGAGACCGCAACCGTCACCCTCGACGGCAAATCCCTCGGCACCCGCATCTGTCCGCCTTACCGCTTTGAGGCCGCCGCACTTTTAGCCGGTGAGCACGCGCTCACGATCGATATCATCAACACCCTCGACCACGCCGTCCCCGACGTGTTCGGCATGACCGAGCCCTCCGAGCCCAGCGGTCTCTTGGGGCCCGTACGCGTGCTCGGGTAACGCCCCGGGCGCAAACGGCCCAACAAGGACAGCGCCCCTATGTTGAGCCCGCACAGCGTCGAGCGGTCCGTCGTTCATAGACCGGCGGACCAAAACTCCCAGCCAAGCCGAACGTTTTATTTATCGCTATGATTGGTTTATCGCGACGCAAACGCATAGGAGCCATATGGATATCAGGCGAAAGATCACGCAGGGCAAAAGCCTCACCCCCACCGAGCAACAACTTGGGCGAACGGCCCTCGCCATGGGCGAGGATGTGCGCGGGCTTTCCATTAAGGAATTTGCCGCGTGCGCCAACGTTTCGGTCGCGAGCGTGCACCGCTTTTGCAAAAAGCTCGGCCTCGAGGGATTCAAAGACCTCAAGGTCGAGCTCATCCGCCAGGCGACCGAGGCGGGCAACCGGCGCGACGTGGACATCAACTTTCCCTTCGATGCCACCTCCGCCCCTGCGCAGGTGATGGAGCGCATGGAGGGGCTCTACCAGACCACCTTGGCCGAAACGCAGGAGCTGCTCGACCCTGCACAGCTCGACCACGCCGCCAAGCTCATCATGCGCGCCGGCACCGTGGACATCTACACGGGCTCGCATAACCTGTATCCAGCGGGAATGTTCCGCGATCGCCTGCTTTCCGCCGGCAAAAGCGCGACGTGCCACGACAGCGTCGAGGCGCAGGTGCGCACGGCGCTCGCCTCGGGTCCCGACCATGTGGCAATCGTCATCTCCTACAGCGGCCTTGCCCCCAACCTCAAGGAGATCTTGCCGATCCTTAGCAGTCGACATGTCCCGGTCATCGTCATCGGCACGCCGTACTGTGCCCGCATTCACCCCGGCTTTGCCGCCTATCTCACGGTAAGCGACCACGAGAGCATGACGCACCGCATCACGCAATTCGCCAGCCATATCGCCGTGCAATACGTACTCGATTCGCTCTATAGCAGCTACTTTGCCAAAGATTACGCCCGCTGCTCCGAGTTCTTAGAGCGCTCGTTCCCCTACACCCGCCTCCCCGGACTCAAGTAACAACGAGCGAGGATTATTGGACACTCAAATAACGAGCGTGGATAATCTCCCGTTTTTGACCTGGATGCAGGCTCAAAGTGGGAGATTATCCACGCTCATTTTGCGGGTAGTCATTGGGGACGTTCTTGAATGATTAGTCGTTTAAGAACGTCCCCAACGACTACATCAGGAGTGTCCCCAGGTGTCGGCAGAAAAGGAACGTCCCCAAGTGCCGCATCTGGACCAGGACAACGCCGATGTTTTGGTAGCGACAGCGAAAACCCGCCAGAGCGAGCAAGGTGCCTTGAAACGAGGCGGCATTGACCTTCTGGTCATGCCGCCGAAGTTGAAAGGCAGATTGCCGCTCTGGCGGGTTTGCAGCGTCGAGCCGTTACGCGGTTTGGTAAAACCGCGTAACTAACGGAGGCGGAACCTACTTGACGCCGTACTGCTCGTAGTAGGCGTCGATGGCGGTCTTGAGCTCGTCGTCGATGACGACTTTGCCGTCGATCTCGTGGTTGTAGAGGGTCTCGACGACCTCAGCCATGGAGACGATGCTCGCGACGGGGAAACCGTACTTGGCCTCGATCTCCTTCTGCGCGGTGGTCACGCCACCCTTGCCGACCTCCATGCGGTTGAGGGACACAATCAGGCCCTTGATCTCGACATCGGCAGCAGCCTTGACCTTGGGATAGGTCTCGTCGATGGACTTACCGCTGGTGGTGACGTCCTCGACCATGACCACGCGGTCGCCGTCCTGGGGCTCGTAGCCCAGCAGGTTGCCCTTGTCAGCGCCGTGGTCCTTGGCCTCCTTGCGATCGCAGCAGTACTTGACCTCCTTGCCGTACAACTCGTGGTAGGCAATTGCGGTCACGACGGCCAGCGGAATACCCTTGTAGGCCGGTCCAAACAGCACGTCAAAGTCGTCGCCAAAGTTATCGTGGATTGCCTGGGCGTAATACTCGCCCAGCTTCTTGAGCTGGTAGCCCGTCACGTAAGCGCCAGCATTCATAAAGAACGGGGACTGACGGCCGCTCTTGAGCGTAAAGCTGCCGAACTTAAGAACGTCGGACTCAACCATGAACTTGATGAACTCTTGCTTGTAAGCCTCCATGCGGGCTCCTCTCGTAATCGCGTACGTGCCTTCCAGTTTAGCGCAGGCAGGGCGCGTTGCGGGCGCGCTTTGGGGCCTCGGCATTCTGTAAAGGCTTTGTCAGGGGCAATGGTTTTCCAAACATTGGGGTTGACACGGCAAACCCCCTCATCAAGAATACGGGCGGATTGTAACGGGTACGAGATACCCAAAACGCGCAGCGCTCGGCCTTAAGGAGGTGTGCCATGGAAGGCAGTCATAGTCGAAAAACCTGCATGTCGCCCTCGGCACGCCGCGAGGATTCCGCACACGCATAAGCGCCACGAACCGATCGTCAAAACCACCACAAAGGTGCCTGTCCCCTTTGTGGTGGTTCGAGAGCATGACGTGAGCGACATCTAGGTTTTTTGAAGCAAATACGACACGTACGCTAACTCCCTTCATCAAGGAGGACCCTATGCTGATGCTCAAAACCGCCACGGTACTCGAAGCTATCTCCAAGCGCCGCCGCACGGCGCGCCCTGCCGCTCACACCGGCCTGTCCAAGAACACCATATTCGCCGCCACCCATAGCGCCGAGGACGCCCTCGTGCTGCTTGACGCCAGGGCCGGCGGACTCGGTACCGAGCACGCCGCCGAGCGCCTAGACGCCATCGGCCCCAACACCATCGATGCGCCGACCAAGACACTCGCCCGCCGCATCGCCGACGCGTTCATCGACCCCTTCGCCGGCATCCTCGCCGCGCTCGCGCTGGTCTCGCTCTACATCGACGTGCTCGCCGCGCCCGAGCTGCAGCGTGACCCCTCCACGGTCATCGTTATCGGCATCATGCTGCTGGTATCGGGCGGCATGAAGTTTATCCAGGAAGCCCGCAGCGGCAATGCGGCCGAGGCCCTCAAGGACCTGGTCTCCAACACCTGCTGTGCCCTGCGCGATGGCGAGCGCCTCGAGATCCCCTTCGACGAGCTCGTCCCCGGCGATGTGATCCGCCTCTCTGCCGGCGATATGGTGCCGGCCGACGCCCGCATCATCACCGCGCGCGATCTGTTTGTGATCGAATCCGCGCTCACCGGCGAGAGCGAGGCCGTCGAGAAGACCGCTGCCGCCACGGCCGTCGAGGGCGCCGACGGCCCCGCGCTGCCACTCTCTGCCTGCAAGAACATCGTCTTTACCGGCACCTCCGTGCAAAACGGCACCGCCATGGCGCTCGTCGTTGCCACCGGCTCGGACACCTACCTGGGCGGCATCGCCAAGATGCTCAACGGGCGCGGCGAGAAGAGCGCGTTTGACCGCGGCGTCTCGAGCGTCTCCATGCTGCTCGTACGCCTCATGCTCGTTATGGCGCCGGCCGTCTTTGCCATCAACGCCGCCACCAAGGGCAACGTCATCGACGCGCTGCTATTCGCCACGAGCGTGGCCGTGGGCATCACGCCGCAGATGCTCCCCGTCATCGTGACCACGAGCCTGTCGCAGGGCGCCAAGGACCTCGCCCGTCGCCAGGTTATCGTCAAGGAACTGCCGGCGATCCAAAACCTCGGCGCGATGGACGTCCTGTGCTGCGACAAGACCGGCACCCTCACCGAAGACCGCATCGTGCTCGAGCGCTACCTCAACACCGACGGCAACGAGGACGTGCGCGTACTGCGCCATGCGTTTTTGAACAGCTTCTTCCAGACTGGCCTCAAGAACCTTATCGACCTGGCCGTCATCGACCGCGCCGATGTGACGCCCTCGGCAGCAGCACCCGATTCCATGCTGGGCCAGAGCCTGCGCGACCGCTATACCAAGGTGGACGAGGTGCCCTTCGATTTCTCGCGCCGTCGCCTGAGCGTCGTTGTCGCCGACGCCCAGGGTAAAACCCAGATGGTTACCAAAGGAGCTGCCGAGGAAATGCTCGAGATCTGCTCCTTTGTCGAAGTCGATGGTGCCGCCCAGCCGCTCACCGAAGATAAGCTCGCCCAGATTCGCCAGCAGGTCGCCGGGCTCAATGCCGAGGGCCTGCGCGTGATTGCCGTGGCGCAGAAGACCAATCCGCGCTGCGTGGGCGAGTTTGGCATTGCCGACGAGTGCGACATGGTGCTGATGGGCTTTTTGGCCTTCCTCGATCCGCCCAAAGCAAGTGCCGTGGGCGCCATCGCCACCCTCGAGGCCAAGGGCGTGGCAGTCAAGGTCCTGACCGGCGACAACGACCGCGTCGCGGCCACCGTCTGCGAACAGATCGGTATCGACGCGAGCAACGTCTTGCTGGGCTCCGAGATCGATGCGCTCGATGACGCCGAACTTGCCGAGCGCGCCGAGAACACCCACCTCTTCGCCAAGCTCTCGCCGCTGCAGAAGGCGCGTCTGGTGCGTGTCATGCGCGAGCTGCTCGGCCACACCGTGGGCTTTATGGGCGATGGCATCAACGACGCCGCCGCCATGCGTGCAAGCGATTGCGGCATCTCGGTCGATTCGGCCGTCGACATTGCCAAGGAATCTGCCGATATCATCTTGCTCCAGAAGGACCTGGGCGCGCTCGAGCGCGGCATCATCGAAGGCCGCCGCACCTACGGCAACCTACTCAAGTACCTCAAGACCACGGTGAGCTCCAACTTTGGCAACGTGCTATCCGTGACCGTCGCGAGCCTGTTCTTGCCGTTCTTGCCCATGAGTGCTCTGCAGTTGGTGCTGCTGTCGCTGGTCTACGAGATCGTGTGCATCGCGCTGCCGTGGGACACCGTCGACGACGCCTGGACCGCCCGTCCGCGCGCCTGGGATGCCGCGTCCATTAAGGGCTTTATGCTCGAGTTGGGTCCCGTGAGCTCACTGTTTGATATCGTGACTTTCGCCGTGCTCTTCTTTGTGGTGTGCCCCGCCGCCGTGGGCTCAAGCTGGGCAGAGCTTGCCGCTGTAGGCGACGTCGCAGGCATGGCGGCCTTTACGGCGCTCTTCCAGAGCGGTTGGTTTGTCGAGTCCATGTGGTCGCAGACGCTCGTGATCCACATGCTGCGCTCCCCGCGCCTGCCGAGCGCGCGCGACCACGCCGCGCCGGCACTGTGCGCTCTCACCGTGCTGGGTCTGGTACTCGTCACCTGGCTGCCGGCAAGCCCCATCGCCGATGCGCTAGACCTCATGCCGCTGCCGCCGAGCTTCTTCGCGCTGCTCGTCAGCATCGTCGCCGCCTACATCGCACTCACCCAGCTGGCCAAGCGCCGCTACATCGCCCGCCACGGCGAACTGCTGTAACTCCACAGGCGCTCCCGTCAAAACCACCACAAAGGTGCCTGTCCCCTTTGTGGTGGTTCGCGCTGGCAGTGGCTGCCCAAAACAGCTAAAAAAGCCCCGTCCCAAATGGGCTAGTCCTTGGGCGCCCAGGACCAGAAAAAGTTGATGAGGGCCACACGTGAGGAGGCGCCGGTCTTTTTGTTGATCGAGGCGATATGACGGTAAAGCGTGGAGCGCGAAAGGAAGAGCGTTGCGGCGATGTCTTGAACACTCTCGCGCGATGCGACCAAGGCCTCCAAAATATCGCGCTCGCGCTGCGTAAGCTCAAAGGCGACGGCGAAGGTATCGAGACGCTCGTCGAGTGTGGACTCCGGCACCTCTGCGGGGGCGGGCTCGCTCTGGGCGGATACGGGATCCGTGCCAAGGTCGCTAGCAGCAAACGCCAGGTCGCCGCGCACTTCAACGTCATAGACCTGATGCCCAGACTGTCCCAGCAGCGAGATCGCAATGCCCACAAGCAGTACAAGCCCCACGCCCACTGCCAACAGCACGTTCTGGCTCGAGACAATCGCCACCGCCGGTGCCGTCACGAGCATCGCGCAAACGTTATTGATGACGCGGCCCATACACGGCCACAGATACGACCAATGCGCATACACCGAAATGGCGGCAAACTTCGCCGTGAAAAACACCACGAAGAAGCCCGCACCCAGATAGAAGATGACGGTGGCGGCAAGTATGTTGGCGCCGTTGGCATCGGTGATAAGCACAGCGAATGAGAGCGTGGACAACATGGCGGCGCAGGTCATGATGATGTTCATACACGAGCGCCCGCGCAGGTCAAATAGGGCGCCGGCGAGCAGAGCGCTCACGCCCATCAGCAAGCGCGACCAATCGCCCAAGTCAACGGACCCGGCGGCGTGCGAGATCGTGAGCCCCGCATTGAGGGCGGCAAACACCCCGGTAAGGCAGGCGGTTGCAATCGTCAGACGCACCACGGCGCGCCGAAAAGCCGCCGTTGACTCGGGATCGTTTCGCCATTTGGCGCCAAACTCCGATGCATCCACCGAAAGCTCGGAGATATCGGGTTCAGGCCCAAACTCAGATTCGCCGCGCAGCTTGGCACGGCGGACGCCGTGGAGGAGCGCCACCTGCGCGACCGCACAGGCAACAAAAACAAACTGCTGCGGAATCCCCGCGGGTATCACCATGTGGCTGAACACCTGAAGCAGGACGCCCAGAGCATATGAAAGCGCCGCCGCGCGCGCCAAGTACGGCGTCCGCGCAAAGCGCCGCGCAAAGTTGGCGTGAGCGGTCGATCCGCAGTAGCCCAGCGTGCAACACGCCATCAAACCGCCGGCAATTACCACCTCAAACCGAACCGCCATAATCATCAGCAGCAATGCCGACACCAGCAGCACGCCCGTGATGTCGCTCGTCGTATCGATCGCGCGGGGGCGGCGATAGTACAGAATAGGACGCACAAAAAAGCCGATTACGCTCGCACCGACGATGAGGGTCTCGTAGGTAGCAACCTCGCTCGGCGGCACAAACTCGGCCACGCGCATGTCGAAGAGGTACTCGCCAGCCAAAAACGTAAAATAGAACAGCGCCAGGCATATAATCTCCCGAATGCCCCAACGCAAATACGCTGTTGTGTCTCCCATACCTTTCATGAATACCCCATTACAGTCTGAAATAGGCCATCGATAAATTTCGATGGCGAGCATTCGGCG
>CAUDYH010000009.1 GCA_958453575.1 uncultured Collinsella sp. | reverse complement strand
GCGGGAGCTGCAACGTCTAGCCAATGAGCGCGGATGGGCGGTTGTCTCCGATTCTGCTTCGCTTGGCTTGTGCGGTCGCCTGGCCGACGCGCTTCGCTCGAATAAACCCGTTGTGACGTCAATGGAGTTTGGGCCGTCGTTTGGTCGGATGTCGGTCGAGGCGGCTCGGGCAAAGGGTGAGACGCTACGGGGGCTGGTCAACGAACGTCTCAAGAAACTCGGCCCAAGCAAGGGTATTCTGTTTGCGATTGACGAGGCTCAATCTGCGTCTATCGAGGAACTGGCGGCTCTTGCCGTTCTCTATCAGCAGGTGCTCGGAGACCAGGATGCCACGGGCTTGCCCGATAGCGACCAGCGCGGTCTTGCGCTGGTCTTTGCCGGCTTGCCCAGCATGGTTGACGATTTGCTCGAAGAGCCGAGCGTGACGTTTTTGCGACGTGCCCAGCAGCGTACGTTGGGGGCGATTTCTTTGCCCCAGGTGCGCGATTCATATATCCAGACGGTCGAATGTGCTGGCCTTTGCGTTGATGCGGGGACGGCGGACCTTGCAGCGCACGCGAGCATGGGGCATCCCTATATGGTTCAGCTGGTGGGCTATTACATGTGGCGCTCTGCCGTCCGGCGCAACTCGCAGGTCATTGAAAGGTACGATGTCGAGGCTGGCCATGCGGATGCCATCTCTGAGTTCTACGAAGCGGTCGACGCGCCCCTGTATTACGGGCTGCGCAGTCCGCAGCGCCTCTTTGTCGATGCTATGGCGGTTGACGAGGACAAGCCGACGCGCATGGCGGATGTCATTGAGCGCTGCGATCGTACCCAGAGCTGGGCGAGTAAATATCGTGCAAGCCTGATTCGCGAGCGCGTCATCGAGGCTGCCGGATACGGCCTCGTCCGGTTTACCGTGCCCATGCTGGGCGAGTACATTCGCGATTGCGTTTTATGGCACGAGTGATGTGACAAAGGGTCTGTCCCTTTGTCACATTCGATCAACAGGAAGGGAAGCGATGACGGTGTCGCAACAGCCAAGTGCTATCGAGGTGCGCGGTGCGCGTGTCCACAACCTTAAGGGCATCGATATCGATATTCCGCTGGGAAGGCTCGTGGGCATTGCCGGCGTGTCAGGTTCGGGCAAGAGTTCGCTGGCGCTGGGGGTCCTCTATGCCGAGGGTTCGCGCCGTTACCTGGAGGCGCTCAGCACCTATACCCGCCGTCGTCTGATGCAGGCAGAACACGCCCAAGTGGACGAGGTGCTGCACGTGCCGGCGGCGCTCGCGCTGCATCAGCGCCCCAGCGTGCCAGGCGTGCGCTCCACCTTTGGCACCATGACCGAGCTCAACAACAGCCTTCGCCTGCTCTTTAGCCGCTGCGCCCATCACGTGTGCCCGCATTGCGGGATGCGTGTGGAGCCGAGCCTTAACGTGGCCGCGGGTCTGTCGCTCACGTGTCCGACATGCGGCCGCGAGTTCTACGCGCCGGGTGCCGAGGACCTTGCCTTTAACAGCGGCGGTGCGTGTCCTACCTGCGGCGGTACCGGCGTCATGCGCGAGGTGGACGAGGCGAGTCTGGTACCCGACGAATCAAAGACCATCAACGAGGGTGCGGTGCTTCCTTGGGGCACGCTCATGTGGGACCTGATGAAGCAGGTGGCCGGCGAGATGGGCGTGCGTACCGACGTTCCGTTTAACCAGCTCACGCCCGCCGAGCGCGATATTGTGTTCCATGGCCCGGCGGTTAAGAAACACATTCTCTACGTTCCCAAAAATGGCGAGGGCGCCACGCCGCTCGACTTTACCTATTACAACGCCGTCTATACCGTCGAGAATGCGCTCGCCAAGGTTAAGGACGATAAGGGGCTCAAACGCGTTGCGCGCTTTTTGCGCGAGGGACCGTGCCGCGATTGCGGAGGCACGCGTCTTTCCGAGGCTGCGCGCCAGCCCCAGGTGCGCGGTATCAATCTGGCACAGGCGGCGGCCATGACGCTGGGCGAGGCGATTGAGTGGGTGCGCGGAGTGCCCGCATCCTTGCCGACCGAGATGCAGCCCATGGCGACGGATATCTGCGATTCGTTTTTGAGCACGGCCCGTCGCCTGGTCGATCTGGGTCTCGACTACCTTTCGCTCGACCGCGCCGGTGCCACGCTGTCGACGGGCGAGCGCCAGCGCGTGCAGCTTGCCCGCGTGGTGCGCAACCGATCGACGGGCGTGCTGTATGTGCTGGACGAGCCTTCGATCGGCTTGCATCCTGCCAATGTCGACGGTCTGGTAGGCGTGATGCGCGATCTGGTGGACGACGGCAACACCGTGGTCGTTGTCGACCACGACACACGCGTGCTGGCAGAAGCCGACTATCTGGTCGAGATGGGCCCCGTTGCGGGAGCAGACGGCGGTCATGTAATCGCCGCCGGTTCGGTGGACGAGGTCGAACAATCGCAGGGCAGCCGCATCGCGCCGTTTTTGCGCTCGGACCCCAAGCGCCTGCGCCCGCAGGTGGCTGACGACGAAATGTTCGACCTAGGCCATATCCGCATGGCGACCGATACCATCCATACCGTCAAACCGCTCGAAGTCGATATCCCGCGTGGCCGCCTTGTCGCGGTAACGGGTGTTTCAGGCTCGGGCAAGACGACATTGGTGCTCGAGACGCTCATCCCGGCGCTCAAGGCGCAAGCGGCCGGCGAGCGCCTGCCCAGGCACGTGCGTTGGGTCGATGCCGAGGGCATCGCGCGCGCCAACCTGATTGACGCCACGCCCATTGGCGCCAACGTGCGCTCGACGGTGGCGACCTATGCCGACATCCATGATGAGCTGCGCCGTGCCTTCGCCCGCACGCCCGAGGCCAAGGCGGCGGGGTATAAGGCGGGTGCCTTTAGCTACAACACTGGCGCCTTGCGCTGCCCTACGTGCGATGGCACGGGCTCGATATCGCTCGACGTGCAGTTTTTGCCCGATGTCGAAATCGTCTGCCCGGCATGCCGTGGTTCGCGCTACGCCGAGGCTGCCTCGCATATCCATCGCGAGGGCAAGGACGGGAGTCTGCTTACGTTGCCGCAGCTCATGGACATGAGTGTGGACGAGGCCATCGACGCCACACTGGGGCTCAAGAAGGTTCAGACGCGCTTGCAGACCTTGTACGACCTGGGCTTGGGCTATCTCACGCTCGGTGAGCCCACGCCGGCGCTCTCGGGCGGAGAGGCTCAGCGTCTTAAGCTTGCGAGCGAGATGGGTCGCGTGCAGGACGATGCCGTATTCGTATTCGACGAGCCCACGATTGGCCTGCATCCGCTCGATGTTCAGGTGTTGCTGAGTGTGTTTGATGGCCTTGTTGCCAAGGGCGCCACGGTTATCGTGATCGAGCACGACCTCGACCTTATCCGTAACGCCGATTACGTGATCGACATGGGCCCGGGCGGTGGCGACGCGGGCGGGCAAATCGTCTGCACCGGTACGCCGGGCGACATCGCGGCCTGCTCCGCAAGCATCACCGGTCGCTACCTATAACCGGATGTGACAAAGGGACGGTCCCTTTGTCACATCCAATGTCTATTTCACGCATTGAGCTGCGAGATAGTCGCGGAAGAACGGTAATTCAAAAGCGACGATTCCGCGCCCGCGTTCTCCAATGATGCCGGCGTCTATCATGCGGCGTCGGTAGCGGGAGACCTGTTGCGGCGAACGCTTAAGGCGCTCGACAAGGTCAGCGGTGGTGGACTCTTCCTCGTCATCGAGCATGGCGATGAGGAATCGCTTGTCCTCTGCAGTGAGTTCCCGATAGGTTGCCGCGAGGATTCGGTCATCCATCTCGTCGCGTGCGATTTTGATTCCTTGGTCAAAGTCGCGAGATGATATTTCCCTCGAGTTGCTCGTGAGATCCCAGGCGCGGTAACCCACAAGCTGCAAAAGGAAAGGAAAGCCCGAAATCGAGCGAACGGCCTTATCGATTCCCTCGGCATCCGCCAAACGGTCGTTTTCCTGGATCGTTCGGATCAAGGCCTCGCGTACATCGTAGTCGGCGATACGCCCCAGATGATATTGCTGGGCGCGACGAAGGAACGAGACCGTCTTGTGGTTCAGCAACGTCGAGACGTTGTTGGGAAGTCCCGCCATGAGTAGGGCGACGCGTTTCCCATCGGTCACAAAGTGCTGATACGTGGCTGCGAGCTGGATCATCTCGTCGAGCGTCGGGTCGACCTCATCAACCGTGACGAGCAGGCCGGTGCCCGCCTCGTTGAGCTGGTCGATGATGTCGCTCATGCGATAACGCCAGGTTGAGGCATCGTGAACGCGATTGACCTCGATACTGCCGAGCGGCGCGATTCCGAGACCGGTGACTTCGAAGTTGTTAGACGGGTCGATGAGATGGCCTGCAGCACGTTTCGCCCCGATCTCGATTTCCTCAAGCATTCCCGAGAGCGCGGTCGTCTTTACCGCTATCCAGCCGTGGGATTCCGCCCTTGTCGCGAGCGACGACATGAGAGCGGTTTTACCGGTTCCACGCGCACCTGAGAAGATCGAGGTCAATTCCGGGCGTCTACGCTGACTCAAGAAGGCACGGTCCAAATCCCGAATAATCTGTTGTCTGCCGGCGAGATGGGCAGGAACCTCACCAAAACTGGGGGTAAATGGGTTCTCGAGATATTCCACAAGGCTCTCCTTTCGCATCGCCGTTTAACTTCATTTTATTCTAGTTAATCTCAATTAAAAACGATTAATTTCATTTCAAAGTATAAGGTTGGCGCCGTGCGTTGTCGAAGCGGTGCTTGAATAGCTTACGTTGGAGCCCGAAAATGGGTTCAACCCATTCGCGAAATTTGCACGCCCTATTGTGAGTGGGCTCTCAGATGAGCTGAAGCTGCCATCGTGCGGCTGATAGGGGCAATCATGAAAAACAGAATCTATGGGTATGCTCGAGTTTCGTCAGCAGACCAGAACCTGGATCGCCAACTGGATGCGCTGGAGCGGTTTCCGGTCCAAACGAATTTGATCTATGCTGACAAAGCGAGTGGAAAGGACTTCAGGCGTCCTCAGTACCAGCGTCTTCTTCGTCGTCTGCGCGAAGGGGACGTTCTGGTGATTAAGAGTATCGACCGATTGGGTCGCGACTACCGTGAAGTTCTCGATGAATGGCGTCGCCTAACGACGGACAAACGCGTTGCCATCGTGGTGCTCGATATGCCATTGCTTGATACACGCGAACAACCCAATGGAATTACGGGGACTTTTATTGCCGACCTAGTGCTTCAGGTTTTGAGCTACGTGGCTCAGGTGGAGCGCGAAAACATAAAGCAGCGCCAGGCGGAGGGTATCGCGTCGGCGCGTCTGCGGGGTGTGAGGTTTGGGAGACCGACGCTCGAACGTCCGGATAGCTACCGCGATGTCATCAAATCATTCGAAGGAGGTGAGGTTACGAGGCAAGAGGCCGCAATGCTTTTGAACGTTAGCGCATCGACGTTTGATCGTTGGAGACGGGCGGACGTGAACGGATATGACCGTTCGCCGTCTGTCCGTCCTCTTTAGCTAGACATTTTGACGAGGGGAGTTTATTGCACAGGGCCCACTCCTTCCCTCGATGTTTATCCAGTTCACGCCCTTGAATCAAATAGTGCCACTGCGTCGCCAATTCGTCTGCTATTTGACGAGGGGGAGGTTAAACGACTACCAAGGGATATGTAATGAAGAAAAAGTTATTTACGGCAGTTCTGGCTTTTAGCGCGGCGGCGCTAATCGGCATTTCTCTACCACTCGGAATTACGGGTCGCGGCTGGAGTCCGACATGCGCATTTGCAGCGACTAAGAAAAGTGGAAAGAAGCCAAAGCCAGGTAAGAAGGATTCAGTAAAAATCGATCAACTAAACTGGAGTGTCTCAGAAGGCGTTGTTGATGGCGTCGAGATGATGACATTTGAATATGACAATAAATCGAGCTTCGATATTGCTCAGTTCACTATTCAGTTTGAGCCGAAAGGGGAGTTGACTGACGAACAGAAACTCCTGTTTACTGACGTTTTTGATGAGGAAGAGGCTGCGCACGATTATTCAACGCTGATAATGACGGCGGATAGCCAGCGAATCGTCGAGAAGCGAGAATCGGTTGATAGCGTTCCGTGCATTATTCATGGTGACTATGTCGCCAATGCCCAGCAGAATCAATATGACCTGATGGAGCCTTCAGTGGCGACTATTGCCTATCTAGGCGGCGATGGAAAGATATATCTCGAGTACTATAGTTTCAAGTCGAAAACCTATACGACTTCATCAAAGGGCGGTGTCAAGGCGTATGACTGGCCAACAAAAGCCCTTGCAAAATCCTTGCCGAAGCCTGATTGCCCTATCGTTTATACGTCGTTAGACGAAAAAGACTGCCTTTCGTTTGTCGCATTTGGCATCGATCATGATGGGTACGACAAATACATCAAAGCTTGCAAGAAAAAGGGATACAAGGACATCGAATATTCGTATGACAGCAGTTTTTGCGCAAAGGATAAAAAGGGACGGGAGCTGATGATCGGATATAGCGACCGAGATCAGCGGATGGGCGTCAGCGTTTCAGTTGATTAACGTGGGCGTATGATCGAATGATCAACGCGTTATGATGCCTATGTATGGATTGGGGTGCCGGCCTATGGTCTGTGCCCCAATTTTTCTAAAGTTACGTGCAGCAGAATAGGTATTAAATTAACGTATGAATGTGTATTTATATTATGTTGGATTTAAGTCCTTCCTTTCTGAATTGGTTGACATCAAAACCCAATATAAATGAATTGAGTCCGTAATTACCCTGAGGACAACTGGAGGACAAGGGCTAAATGAGCGTTTCCAATCCGTTTAAAACAATTGGCCAGAAGATAATTGTCGCCCTATTGGCGTTAGGCTTGATTGCAGCTTGCGGCGGCTGCGTGTGCCTGTGGTTGACACGCGATCAGACCGTTATAAGCGATGATTCGATTCGGGAAGAAATTAAGCCGGTAACGAAGTTGCTTACCTACGAATACGATTTTACTCAGGTTCTATATATTGACGACGCAGGGAATCCGTTTGGTTTTAACAATCCATTTACTACTAAGCGATATGTAGCGACCATCGATGGCAAGGCGGATATCGGCCTGAACGTAGACGATGAGAACCTGAAGGTCAAAGTCCATCGTTCGAAAAACAACGAGTCGGTAATAAAATCTGTTAATGTTACGCTTCCGCATTCCGAGATCGTGACGTTGTCAACGGATCCGAACTCGCTTAAAAAGTACGTTGAGGACAATGGTTTTCTTAATTGGAATCAGGTCAGTACGGACGATTTAAATAAATTGCTTCAGCAGGCTGATAAGGACCAGAGGCAAAAGGTTCAAGAAAGTGGCATGCTGGAAAAATCTGATGAACGTGCAGTAAAACTGGTGAAAAAGCAGGTGTCGACGTTCTGTGGTCCAGACGTAAGGGTCAATGTCGAATTCGAAGATTAATATATACCTTTGAAATCAAATTACTGATTCAGCTGAATGCCCGCTATCGCGATGCCTTACGTTGCGATAGCGGGCATCTCTGATTTCGTTTGAAGGGTGTCAATGTGACAATTGTCCGATATGACAACGAGACTGTCCCTTTGTCACATTCCCGGAAAGCCTGTTTGGCGCAGGGCCTCGTAGAGGACGATGGCGGCGCTGTTGGAGAGGTTGAGTGCGCTGATGCGGTAGTCGTCCGGATTGACGAAGTTGCCGCAGATATCCTGCCGAAGGATGGCCTCGTGGCTGTCCTCGGTATGTCCCAGCGATTCCTCGTGGGCTTCCCAAGCTTCGGCGTTATCGAGTGAGTCGCAATCGCGCAGCATCGGGATGCGCTCGCAGCGCTCGGGCGCCGCGGCAAGCAGTGGCTCGGGAATCCCTGAGCTCTCGCTGCCAAAGACCAAGAAGTCGCCATCGCGGTAGGTGCTCTGCGCATAGGTGCGGCGTGCCTTTTTGGTCAGCAGATGCAGGCGACCATCGGCGGGAGAGAGACCGTTGCGCGCAAGGAAGTCCTCCCAGCCGGCATAGGCCGTCACGTCCAAGTTTTGCCAGTAGCCCAGGCCGGCGCGACGCACCGTCTTGTCGTCGAGCGAAAAGCCCAGCGGCTCCACCAGATGCAGATGAGCGCCGGTGACCACGCAGGTACGGCCGATATTGCCCGTATTGGCCGGAATCTCGGGCGCATACAGCACGATATTGAACATGAATCTCCTTGGCTCAGAACGAAAAACCACCACGAAGGGCACCTTCGTGGCGGTTTGGCGGTTACGTGGGCGGAAAACGCCCGCTTCGATAGCCTAGGCGCGGTGCCAGTCGGTCAGGCAGGCATCGAGGGCAGCGATGAGCGCATCCTTGTCCATGTGACGGCCGATGATGCACAGGCTCGTCATGCGGTCGCCCGTCTCGTCGTCCCAAATCTGCATGATCTCGGGGTTCTCGTCGATGATCTTCTGCTTCTCGCCCTCGGGCGCGGAGTCGACAAACAGGCCGTTTTCCATCAGGCGCATCTGGTGGCCAGCCTGCTCAAACATGTAGCACATGTCCGGATCGCCGGTCTGCCACAGCGGACCCTTGACGCGGATGACCTCGTCGGGCCACTCCTGCTCGACAAAATCGGTGAACTTCTGCAGGTCAAACGGCTTGCGGCGCGAGTACACAAAGGTCTCGATGTCGTATTCGAGCACCTCGGGGTCGTCGTGCTCTTCGGGATGCTCCATGGCCTCGATCCAAGCGGCGGAGTTGTAGGCGCGCATAAAGTCGAAGCGGTCGGTGTCGAGCAGCTCCTCCATGGGAACCTCGCCGTTTTGGGCCTCGACAATCACGGCATCCTTCTGCAGGCTGCGCACGATGGCCTTGAGCTCGGCGATCTGCTCAGGTGTGACGGTATCGGTCTTGTTGAGGATCAGCGTGGAGCAAAACTCGATCTGCTGGATGAGTAGGCTCTCGATGTCGTCCTCGTCGATATCCTCGGCCAGCAGGTCGCGACCGCCGTTGAACTCGTCGTACATGCGGGCACAGTCGACCACGGCCACGATGTTGTCGAGCGCGAGCTTGGGCTCGCCGCCCACCTTGGCCTCGTCGCAGAAGCTCGAGATGGTGTAGGCGATGGGGATAGGCTCGCAAATACCCGAGGCCTCGATGATGATGTAGTCGAACTTGCCCGAATCGGCGATGCCCTGCAGCTGGTTGGCCAGGTCGTCCGAAAGCGTGCAGCAGATGCAACCGTTGGTGAGCGGGATGAGGTCGTCGGTCTCGGAAAGGCCGCCGTCGGCGATAAGGCTGGCGTCGACGTTGATCTCGCCGATATCGTTGACGATCACGGCGGCGCGGATGCCGCCGTCGTTAGCGAGGATGTGGTTGAGCAGCGTGGTCTTGCCGGCACCGAGGTATCCGGTAAGCATGATGATCTTCACGGGTTTGTTGGGCATGTGCCCTCCTTTGTTAGACATGGCTTACAGTTGAATCTTATGCCAAACGCGTGCTCTTATACCCACGCGCGGGCAAATAACACAGGCTACTCCCAGGCTCCCCATACGTCGGGACAATAGCCGACGGTGGCCTTTTTGCCGTTGCGCACGATGGGTTCTGCCAGAACCTGCTGGTTCTCGAGCAGCTTGTCGAAGCGTTGGCTGGGGGTGAGGTGCTGGATGAGCGCGAGCGTCTCCTCGTCTTTGGCTTTGGGGTTGAGCAGCTTGTCGATGCCGCCGACCGCCTGCATCACGCTCGTGAGCTCGCCCTTGCTCATCTCCTTTTCCTTAAGGTCGATAAACTGCACCTTAATGCGGCGCTCCTTAAAATAACGCTGCGCCTTCTTGGTATCGAAGGACTTTTTGGTGCCAAAAATCTGGATATTCATAATAATGTTCCGCCGTTCTAACGAACGGCGGTCACCTCGACGCTGCAAAGCCATCTGATAGGCAATCTGCCTTTCAATCGTCGGGCGCGGGCAAAAGCCCAGCGCCCTCCTCTTTCAAGGCACCTTGCCTCATCAGCTGGCTTTTCGCTGACATTGATGGAACATCAAGGTGACCACCGCTGGAATTATCTGATGAAGTTGGTCCTGGCGCGATCGGCCTGGGGGGCTTCGATGCCGGCGGCCTTTCCCGCCTCGATGCAACGCAGCAGCCAGGCCATGTTTTTGCCGATGTTTCGCATGGTGGCAAGGCCTTCGGCGTCCTGGGCGGCCTCGCCCGGCATGGCACCAAAGACGTTGTTCCAGTAGGTGGATGCTACCACGGGCATCTGGTTGATGGTGAAGTACTTGTTGAGCACATCGAAGGTGGTCGACGTTCCACCGCGACGGGCAACGGCGACAGCGGCGCCCGGCTTGTGCGCAAAGGCCTTGCTGCCTGCATAGAATGCGCGGTCGAGTGCCGAGAGGATGCGTCCGCTGGGGTGCGCATAGTAGACGGGTGAGCCAAAGACAAAACCGTCTGCCTGCTCGGCAGCGGCAATCAGCTCGTTGACCATATCGTCGTCAAAGGTGCAACGGCAATCGAGCTTGCCGCACTGGCCGCAACCGATGCAATCGCGAATGGGCTTGGCGCCCAGCTGGAACACCTCGGTATCGATACCCTCGGCACGCAATTGCTCGGCGACTTCGGCAAGCGCGCGAGCGGTGTTGCCGTTTGCCTTGGGGCTGCCGTTGACCAAAAGAACCTTCATCACAAACTCCCTCTGCTGTTGGTGACTTCTGCAGAGGATTATCGCACGAGCGGGCGGATGGCGTGGGGCGCGATGCCGGCCCCGAGGGCCCACGGCAGGCTCGCCCACCAGGTACGTGCGGGATACGGTCCAGAGGATGTTGGAGTGCGGGGCCTCGTGCGAGCAGATTGTAAGGGGTCTGGGCGGGTCGCCCTCGATGGCGAGCTTTGAGGTCTTGGAAGGCGGGCTGCTGCGGAGGCTATGATTAATACTAAGGCGGTTGCTATCGAGTAATTCACACTTGGTTTGATTCGATTGTGAACGCGCAGCTAGGACGGAAAGCAAAGGAAGTTCTATGGAAACAGAGGATGCTGTCTGCTTGATAACTTCGATTGCCCTGATTCTTCTTTCAATCCAATACAGAAGAGGAAGATGGCTCAGCTCAATTGCTGGATATGATGTCACAAAAAGGGAGAGCGGGATTGATATACGCCCTTACGCAAAGTTGATTTCTTCTGTGACGTTATGGATGGGGCTGCTGTTTTTTTTGTTGGCGGTAGAGGGCTGGGTACGCGATTGGAATACCAGTGTTTTTGAAGTTTTGTTTCTACTTCTGTTCAGCTTGGCCTCTTTGTCGTTCGTGCGGCTCGTTAGGTTTGTGTTTATGAGGCGATAGCCAGCGGAAGCGGGATGGACGACAAAATGGACCAATACAGTCGATTGTCAAAAGAATTTGATAGGGTTGGCTTAACAGATTTACTCGAGGGCATATCCGTGGCGGGGGATAGGTTTTATGTTGTTGAGCACTTATTTGCATCGGGTAAAGTAAACCAAGAATATCGAAAACGGTGCCCCCGGGCCCCGGGAGGGACTGCGGGGGCGTTCGGCTAACTGCGGGTACGACCTATTTGCTCAATGTGTTCGGTTGAGATCGGAAATTAACCATCATGCGCCCCACGACGCTAGTCCAGTTTGGTGCCCGGTACCTGCGGTGCTTCTTCAAGTAGCGCTTTGAGCTCATTCAGAATGGAAACGGGCTGTCGGTCGACGGCGTCCAGATGAAGCGTGGCCACACGAAGGGGCGGTTGGTATTCAAGCGATCCGATGAGCACAGGAGAACCCAGGAACCGCTCGATTTCCTCTGCAATCGCGTTGGTCTCTTCGGGATCAAGGTCGTCGAAAAGCGCCACGAATGTCGGTCCTGTTGAGCGGAACAGGCGGCCCTTGCCGCGCGAACAATCCATGAGGCAGGCGGCGCTTTCGGCGAGCACGCGGTCGCCTGCGTCGAATCCAAAGCGGGCATTGACCTCGGCGATATCGTCGACCTTAATGGCAATAAAGCCAGCCTCGCGCGGCACGCGGCGCATCTCTCCAATAGCGTTGACCAGGGCGTGGACATCGCCCAGACCCGTTACCGAGTCGGTCGTATCTGCTAGGCTTCGGTTGATGATAGTGCCCACATACATGTTGGGCTCGGTATCGGTGCCGTCCAAGCGGTAGCCCGTGCAGTCGCAAAGCGCGTACGCTCCGGTAGCATCCATAACGCGGTACTGCATGTAGTGGAAGTGCCATGTGCCGTTTATCACCATGTCGAGCTCGGCGCGTACGTTGTCGCGGTCCTCGGGGTGGACGCGAGCAAGCCACATATCGACCGAGTTAAAAGGGTGCTGGGAGGGCAGGTCAAAATCGCGCACGGCGTTAACCGACCATTGCGATTCTCCCGTATCGAGGTTAAGGATAAACGGATAGCGCGTCTCGGAGCTCATGGAGATCGCTTGGAACACCCGGTCGTTGCAGGGAAGCTGATCGACGATTGGGTGTTGTGGCACGTCATTGTCTTTCGGTTGCTGCACGCGGTGCATGAGCTTGTAGCGATACATTTTGCGATCGGCATCCATTGTCATCTGGCGACGCGAATCGCCTGCAAGCGGGTCGA
>CAUDYH010000008.1 GCA_958453575.1 uncultured Collinsella sp. | reverse complement strand
CCGCGAATGGAACACGGCGACCGTCTCGCCAAAGCGCGAACGGAAGCGGCCGACGGTCTGGGCCGTCAGCGAAATCTCGGGCACCAGCACGCAGGCCGAGCGACCGGCTGCAAGCACACGCTCAATGGCGGAGAGGTAAACCTCGGTTTTGCCGGAGCCGGTGACGCCGTCGACCAACACCACGTCGCCATGAGCGTCCAGACGGGCGCGCTCAATCTGCGCGAGCGCCTGTTGCTGGCCGTTGGTAAGGGAGACCGGCGCCTTGCCGCTTGCCGAGGACAGCGTGGTCTGCTCGCTGCAGCCACGCCACGCACGGCGTTCCTCCACCACCACGACGCCGCGCTTTTTGAGCGCCTTGATGGTCGCCGACATGCTGTTATAGAGAAGGTTGAGGTCGCGCGTCGTGACCGGGCCGCACCGGAGCGCCTCGATGAGTTGGCGCTGGCGGACCGCGGTCTTGGGCGGCGTATAGTCAAAGCCTTCGGGCGTAAGCATCACCCAACGGTTTTGGATAGGCTTGACGGCGGGGCGCTCAACCGACCATGCGCCGTCATCGCCCTTAACGACGCGCGGACTGCCGCCCGGGGGCAGGAGCAGGCACTCGGAAAGCGTCGCGACATACTCGCGGCTCATCCAACGTGCGATGCGGGCAGCCTCGGCGGTAAAGAGGGGTTTGCTGAGGATGGCTTCGATGGCTTTAATGCGCGCGGGGTCGAGGGCATTGTAGCCCTGTAGGTCGCTCAGCTCAGGCGCAATGTCGACGATATAGCCCGCGGCCGCACGGTTACCAAAGTGGACCAGGACCGTGGATCCGATCTGCGCCTCGTTGGCAAGGGACTCAGGGATGCCGTAAGCAAACGGATCCGACAGCGCACGGGTGGGGATGTCGAGGACCACGCTCGCGTAGGCGGCAGGGGGCTCGGGCGCAGGCTTAGACTGAGCCGAGGCAGCGGCAGGCTTGGGCTTCACCGGAGCTTCCTCCGGTTCCGGCGAACCAAACAGCGACAGTTGTTGAGCCATACACCACCTCTAACGAACGGACCTGAAAGGGGTGGGACAAAATAATCAGTAGAGTTTGTCCCATGGCCGATACGAGTGTCGAGCTCGTTGCGTCACTCGAACATGGGACAAACACTACTGATTATTTTGTCCCAGCAACCCACTCATCGGTACAGAAACAAGAGCCCCGCTCGGGGTGAACGGGGCTCGGATACAAACGTTTGCGCAGCGACTACAGCGCCATCGTGCGGGCGCGGTCGATGCGCGCCAGGCAGTCGTCGCGGCCGACGAGTGCCATGGTCTCGCCCAGCGGAGGGCTCACCATGTTGCCGCAAACGGCCACACGCACGGCCTGGAACACCACGCGCTTCTTGAGGTCCATCTGCTCGGGCAGCGGTTCAAGCGCAGCGTCGATGTTCGCGGCTGTCCACTCGTCCACGCCCTCGAGCGCGGCCTTGGCGGCGTCCAGAATGGAACCCATGCCCTCCTTGGCCAGGCCCTTGTTGACAGACTTCTCGTCATACTCGAGCGTCTCGGCGGTAGCAAAGATGGGAGCGGCGACAGTCACGGCGTCGGCCGGCATCTTGGTGCGCGGCTTAACGATGGCGGCAAGCGCGTCGATCCAGTCCTCGCCGTACTCGACGTTACCCTCAATGAGACCCGCCTCATGCAGCTCAGGGACCATGATCTCATCGGCAAACTGGGCGTCGGACATGCCGTTGATGTACTCGGCATTGACCCAGTCGAGCTTCTTGGGGTCGAAGGTCGCCGGGTTCTTGGAAATGCGGTCGAGCGAGAACTTGCTGGCCAGGACATCGCGCGGGATGATCGTGGTCTCGCCGTCGAGCGACCAGCCGAGCAGCGCCAGATAGTTGACGAAGGCGTCGGACAGGTAACCGGCGTCGCGGTACTCCTCCACCGAGGTGGCGCCATGGCGCTTGGAGAGCTTCTTGCCGTCGGCGCCCAGGATCATGGAGATGTGGGCGAACGTGGGCACGGGCGCGCCGAGAGCCTCGTAGACCATGACCTGGCGCGGGGTGTTGGACAGGTGGTCGTCGCCGCGGATGACATGGGTGATCTTCATCATGGCGTCGTCGACAACGGTCGCAAAGTTGTACGTGGGCGTGCCATCGGAGCGGAAGATGACAAAGTCGTCGAGCTCCTTGGCGTCGAAGGTCACCTCGCCGTGGACGGCGTCGTGGATGACGACGTCGCCGCGGTCCTCGGGCACCTTGATGCGCAGGACGTAGGACTCGCCGGCCTCGATGCGGCGGCGGGCCTCCTCGGGATCAAGATCGCGGCAGCGACGCTGATAACCCTGGAAGGGGTCCTTGCGTTCCTGCGCAGCCTTACGGTCAGCGTCGAGCTGCTCCTTGGTGCAGAAGCAGGGATAGGCCTTGCCCTCGTCCCAAAGCTTCTGGGCGGCCTGCTTGTACAGGTCCAAGCGCTCGGTTTGGGCATAGGGGCCATAGTCGCCGCCCACCTCGGGACCCTCGTCCCAGTCCAGGCCAAGCCAACGCATGGCGCGCAGAATGATCTGCGTGTTCTCGTCGGTGGAACGGGTGGGGTCGGTGTCGTCGATGCGCAGGATGAACGTGCCGCCGTTTGCGCGGGCAAAAGCCCAGTTATAGATAGCGGTGCGGGCGCCGCCGATGTGCAGCTTGCCCGTCGGTGAGGGTGCAAAGCGGACGCGAACGTCTGATGCCATGGAAATCTCCTCGATTGCAGGATGGATGTCTAACCGCACCAGTATAAAGCATCAACGCAACCTCCGCACAAAGGGCACCGACCCACTCATTGGGGACAGACTTAAATGACCAGCCAATAAGCACCCGGCTACTCATTTAAGTCTGTCCCCAATGAGTACCAATGAGTAGGTGCGGAAAGGGTGTGAATATTCGATTAACGCGATATCATGTGCCCTTGCATACAGAGCCCGGCGGAATGGTAACGGTCGCCGGGACACGTTTTTGAAAGGACAATCATGTCAGAAGAGCTTCGTTCCATCCCGCCCCAACACGGATCGTTTGTGTTTACGTCGGAATCGGTGACCGAGGGTCATCCCGATAAGATCGCTGACCAGATCAGCGACGCCGTACTCGACGCAATCCTCGCCAAAGAAATAGAGCTCCAGGAGCAGGGCTATATTGCGCCCAACGGCGTGCCCGCCAACGTGGAGAACGTCCGCTGCGCCTGCGAGACCCTCGTGACCACCGGCACCGTCATCGTTGCCGGCGAGATCCGTACCCAGGCCTACGTCGACGTGCAGGAAATCGCCCGCGGCGTCATCCGCCGCATCGGCTACAACCGTGCCAAGTTCGGTTTTGACTGCGATACCTGCGGCGTCATGAGCCTTATTCACGAGCAGTCACCCGACATCGCCCAGGGCGTCGACGAGTCGTTTGAGACGCAGACCGGCGCTACCAGCGACCCGATCGACTTGATCGGCGCCGGCGACCAGGGCATGATGTTCGGTTATGCCTCCAACGAAACCAAGACCCTCATGCCCATGCCGCACTACCTGGCGAGCCGCCTGGCCGAGCGCCTGGCAGCCGTGCGCCACGACGGCACCCTCGCCTACCTGCGCCCCGACGGCAAAACCCAGGTCACCGTGCGCTACGAAGATGGCAAGCCCGTCGAGGTCACGACCATCGTCATCTCCACGCAGCATGCCGCCGAAATCGAGGACATGGGCAAGATCAAGGCCGATCTGATCGAGCACGTTATCACCCCGGTTATGGCTGCTGAGAACATGCCGTGGGACAACGCGGACATCTATGTGAACCCCACCGGTCGCTTTGTCGTAGGCGGCCCCATGGGCGACACGGGCCTGACCGGCCGCAAGATCATCGTCGACACCTACGGCGGCTACGGCCGTCACGGTGGCGGTGCCTTTAGCGGCAAGGACTGCACCAAGGTCGACCGCTCCGCCGCGTACGCAGCGCGCTGGGTCGCTAAGAACGTGGTGGCCGCCGGCCTGGCCGACCGCTGCGAAGTCGAGCTTGCCTACGCCATCGGCGTTTCCAAGCCCCTCTCAATCATGGTTGACACCTTCGGTACCGCGCATGTTGCCGAGGACAAGATCGTCGAGGCCGTCGAGAAGACCTTCGACCTGCGCCCGGGCGCAATCATCCGCGACCTAGACCTGCGTCGCCCCATCTACGAAAAGACGGCAGCCTACGGTCACTTCGGCCGCGAAGACGCCGACTTCACCTGGGAGAATACCGACCGAGTCGAAGAACTCAAAGCAGCCTGCGGACTTTAAGCTAACGGCAAAAGCTACAGCCAAGAAACAACGCACCAAAAGAAGTACCGGCTCCAACCGGTACTTCTTTTTTATTTAAAGGTGGTGAAGATGAGCCGACCTGGGACATGGAATAGGTCATAGGCCTATAAATTTCGCAGCAGAGCGACTCCAACCATGTATCCTAAGTTCCGAGGGCTTTAGTATTTGGTCGATCGCGAGTTCCGCACGAGCCGGAGGCCACTTAATGTGGCCTCCGTGCGAGCAGGACTGTCCGAGCAGGCGACCAAATACTAAAGCCCTCGGAACGGCGGGACAGAGTATGCCCCGTCCCTCGGAACGACGGGATAGAACAGGAGCGCATATGGCAGGCAAGCCGCAAACACTAGCTACGACCTCGGCATTCGAGATCTTGGGGCCCGTCATGGTCGGCCCCAGCTCATCGCACACCGCCGGCGCCCTGCGCTGCGCACAAGTTGCCGCCAGCCTGCTGGAAGGCCGCATCACCAAAGTCACCTTTGGCCTGTGGAACTCCTTCGCCCACACCTACCGCGGCCACGGCACCGACCGCGCGCTCGTCGCGGGCATTCTGGGCCTCGACACCGATGACGAGAACATCAAGCAGGCCTTCGACCTCGCAAGCGAGCAGGGCCTCGAATATCACTTTGACATCAAGGGCGACGACGCCTCCATCCACCCCAACACCGTCGACATTGACATGGTCGACGACACGGGCGCCACGGCACAGGTCCGCGGTGAGAGCCTGGGCGGCGGCAAGATGCGCATCAGCCGCATTAACGGCGTCGGCGTTGACATCTCGGGCATGTACTCAACGCTCTTCGTGGCGCACAAGGACGTCCCCGGCGTGCTCGCCGCGCTCACCAACCTGCTCGCCTACGCACACGTGAACATCGCCTTCTGCCGCACCTACCGCACCGAAGTGGGCGGCCAGGCCTACTCCGTCTTTGAGACCGACGGCGCGCCCGACGACACTGTTGTCCCGATGCTGCGTAAGCTCGACAATGTCGATTACGCGACCTTTATCGAGCTCCCCGGTTCTGCTTCGTCGCTCTCCCCCGGCGTCTCGGCCAAGGAAATCTTCGACGACGGCGAGCAGCTGCTCGATGCGTGCGAGGAACTGGGGCTCAGCATCGGCGCCGTCATGGCCGTTCGCGAGGCGCGCCTGACCGGCGAGGCCCACGCCGTCGCCGCCATGCGCCGCGTGCTCGACGTCATGCGCGAGGAGACCACGGCCCCCATCGCCAACCCGCAGCGATCGCTCGGTGGGCTTATCGGCGGCGAGGCCAAACTGGTCGATGCCACCAGCCGCAACGATTTGAGTGCAAGCCTGATGGGCCCCGTTCAGACCAATGCCGTGGCCCGCGCCATGGCCGTGCTCGAGCGCTCCGCCACCATGGGCGTGATCGTCGCAGCTCCGACGGCAGGATCCGCGGGTGTTGTGCCCGGCTGCGTGCTGGCGCTCGCAGACCATTTGCAGCTGGACGACGAGCAGGTCATGGATGCCCTTTATTGCGCCGCCGCCATCGGCCTCAACCTCACCACGAGCGCCTGCGTTGCCGGCGCCGAGGGCGGCTGTCAGGCCGAGGTCGGAAGTGCGGCCGCCATGGCCGCCGCCGCGCTAGTGCAGATGCTCGGCGGCACACCCGAGCAGGCGCTCGACGCCAGTTCCATCGCGCTGAGTAATCTGCTGGGCCTCGTTTGTGACCCCGTCGGTGGCCTCGTGGAGGTGCCCTGCCAAAACCGCAACGCCATCGGCGTGGCAGCCGCCTTTAGCTCCGCACAACTCGCCCTCGCCGGCATTAAGAGCCTGGTGCCGTTTGACCAGATGGCACACGTCATGCTCTCGGTGGGCCACGCGTTGCCGGCCACGCTGCGCGAGACGGCCAAGGGCGGCATCGCGCAGGCTCCGGCCGCGCTTTCGGCCTGTGCAAAATGCGGTGTGTGCGGATAGCGACAAAGAACGACTCGAAGGTGGGACAAATGTCCCACCTCTTTTGAATGCCACCGTTTCCGTACCACAATCAACTAGGTAATCGCTATAATGCAAGCCCAGTAAAAACACGATGAGCCGCAAGGCGAAATTCGAAGGATATGCATACGATGTCGCAAAACGATCGAACTCAACTGATTCCCGATCCGCAGCAGCCGAGCAGGCACACCGGCGGCGTTCAGTCGCCGCGTCCTATCGCGCCGAGCCGCGGTCAGCAGCGTGGTGCGGCAAACGCTTCGCAACGCCCGAACCAGCAGCGCCAGCAACGTCAGCAGCGCCAGGCAAACGGCAAGACCCCCAAGCAGCCCCCCACGCACGCTCGAGGCGATCGCGGCCCCGCGCGCAAACCCACCGAGAACAATAAGTCGGGCAAAAAGACGACGCTCTTTGTCGTCCTGGGTCTTATCGTCATTGTCTATATCGTAGGCGTCGTAGCGTTTTCGCAGGTAGCCTACCCCAACACCACCATCGCCGGCGTCGACGTCTCGTTCTCAAACGCTTCGTCTGCCGCCACCAAGGTCAACTCGGCGTGGAAGCACTATAAGCTCACCGTTACGGGCGATGACTTTAGCTGGACCTATCAGCCCGAGTCCGATGAGCCCATTGTCGACGGCGAAGCTGCCGCAAAAGAGATTATCAGCCGCAACGAAGCCATTGTATGGCCGGTTCGCCTTGTAGAATCCTTAAGCGGCAAGACCAAAACAACCGCTAGCTCCAACGAAGTCGATCTTGATCAAGACGTCGACCTGTCCATGCTCTCCGATACCTTTGACCAAAAGCAGTTTGAGAAGGATCTGGGCACCGCCATCGATGAGTTTAACGAGGGCCGTTCGGGCACGTTCGAGGCCAATAGCTCCTATGACGAGCAGGCCGGCAAGTTTACCGTCGAGGAGGCGCGCTCCAACGAAAAACTCAACCGCGAGCATGTCATTAAGTATGCCGAGCTCGAGCTTGCCTCGCTGGCCGAGACCGTAGATCTTTCCAAGCTCGGCAACGATGCCTATGAGCCGCTCAATGGAACGCTGACCGATGATCAGATTCAGGCCGCATGCGATGCCGCCAATAACTTCTTGGGCGTCAACGTGACCCTCAAGCTTAACGGCGAGGATGCCGGCAAGGTTGATGGCAGCTCCGTGTTGCAGTGGATCAGCTTTGCCGATCCGGCCAACCCCACGCTCGATACGTCGCAGATCAGCAGCTGGGCAGCCGAGCTCGCCAACGGCTATAATACCGTGGGCTCCACTCGCTGGTGGACGCGCGCCGATGGCAAGCAGTGCGCCGTCGAAGGCGGCGACTTTGGTTGGTCCATCGACAGCAGCTCGCTCGCCAAGCAGGTCGAAGACGCCATTAACAACAAGCAGACCGGCGAAATCGATATCAAGTACTCCCAGAAGGCCGACACCTTTACCGCAAAGGGAGAGCCTGACTGGAAGGCATACGTCGATGTCGATCTGTCCGAGCAGCACGCGCGCTACTACGACGAGAGCGGCAATATTGTGTGGGAGGCCAACTTTATTTCCGGCAAACCGGGCGAAGACGCCACCCCCGAGGGCGTATGGCAGATCAACAGCAACGATGGCGCCAGCAAACTCATCGGTGCCAAGGACCCCGAGACCGGCAAGCCCAAATACGAGAGCCCGGTTAGCTACTGGATGCCGTTTGAGGGCAACATGGTCGGTTTCCACGATGCAACGTGGCAAAACGACAAGAGTTTCGACGATCCCAACTCCTACAAGTGGTGCGGCAGCCACGGATGCATCAACCTTCGCCTGGCCGACGCCAAGGCGCTGCACGATTGCATCAAAGTCGGCCTGTGCGTGGTTGTCCACTCGTAGTGCAACGCGCGCATTCATACAACATGCAACTGCTGCGACCAATCTAACAATTCCGAAAGATACAGTCCTATGCGCCTGCCCCAACCGGCGGGCGCATATACTTATCAAGGTTCTTTCTATAAAGGAGACGCTATGCCGAATGTCCCCAACATCACCCCGGGCCCGGATGATACCGAGCACACGCCCGAAGGTGCCACCGAAACGCTTCCTCTGATCACAGACGTACATGCCGACAAGGAGAGCGGATGCACGAACGATACGGCCGAGATTTCCGATGAAGAGGCATATGCCAAGCTCAAGGCAAAACGTGCCGAACGTCGACGCAAAAAGCTGATTCGACGCGGCATTGCCGCCGGCATCGTGGGTGTCATCGCGCTCATTGCTATTGTTGCAACCCTGGTTATCAATGCGCAGCCACAGGGCGATAGCGGGCCTGCGACCGACATGGTGACCGAGGGCACGTTTAGCACAACGGTCGAGGCAAAAGGCCAGCTCAAACCCATTTCGTCCTCAGTGGTCTCCCCTTCTGTCGACGGCACGGTCGATTCGATCAACGTGCAGGCAGGCCAATCCGTCAACGAGGGCGACGTGCTTATGACCATTAAAAACGACGAGCTCGATCGCAACGTTGCCGAGGCGCAGCGTGCAGTTGCAGCCGCTCAAGAAGACCTCGCCAACGCGAAGAAAGCCGCAGCTGCCGCGCAGGCCAACCCAACGACGGACGTCGACGGAGGTTCCGCAGCGGCTGGCATCTCCGCCGCATCAGCGGACACGAACGCCGTATCGGCCGCGCAGCGCAGCCTCGCATCAGCCCAGGCAAACCTCGATCAGGCGAACGCCAAGGCCGCCGGGCGCACGGTTACGGCGCCGAGCTCGGGCAGCATCGTGGAGCTCAACGCCAAGGTGGGCGCTACGGTAACAGGCGGCATGATCATGGGCGAAAGCGATACGAGCGGCGGCAAGCAGTGCATGCAGATCGCCGACCTCTCCAAGATGAAGGTAACGGTTCAGGTGGGCGAAAAGGATATCGCCAAGATCGCCGTGGGCCAGAGCGCCAACGTGACCTATCCCGCGTTTCCCGATATTGTGAGCCAAGGTACCGTCACGGCTATCGCCTCGGTGGCAAACTCCGACTCCTCCTCCGGGAGCGGCGGCAGTGTGACCTTTAACGTCGACATCCTCATCGAAGCACCTGACAGTCGCCTTAAGCCGGGTATGACTGCCGAGGTCTCGGTAGTGACCGAGAAGCTCGACGACGTGGTGATGGTGCCGACCATGGCGCTGATGACCGAAGATGGCGAGCACTATTACGTCAATTTTGCCACCGATTCGGAGGGTAAAAAGACGCGCCGCGTGAAGGTGACCGTCGTGACGCAAAACGACAACGAGGCTGTAGTCGGTAAGACGCAGGTCAAGCGCGACGACCAGGGCAACGAGATCAATCCAGACGTCCCGGTTACCAAGCTACGCGACGGCGACACCATCGTGACGGATACCGGCACAGGAATGACGGCAGACGGCGGCGACAACATGCCTGCCGACGAGGGCAAGTAATGCGTCCCGTCATCGACATCCGCAACGTGCACCGCATCTTTGAGAGCGAGGCCGGTTGCGCCCACATCCTGCATAACGTGAGCCTGGCAGTAGATCCCGGTGAGTTCGTTGCCATCACCGGCCCCTCGGGCTCAGGCAAGTCGACGCTCATGAACATCCTGGGCTGCCTGGACAAACCGACGGCGGGCGATTACTTCCTGCAAGGGCTCAACGTCGCCGAGCTCGACGATGACGAGCTCACCGAGGTGCGAGCGCTGAGCATCGGCTTTGTCTTTCAGAGCTTTAATCTGCTGCCGCGCCTGACGGTGATCGAAAACGTCATGCTGCCGCTGTCCTACACCAATGTGCCGCGCAGCCAGCGCGAGATGCGCGCCGTACACGCGCTGCAAGCCGTCACGCTTCCGGTCGACCATTGGGACCATCGTATATCGGAGCTGTCGGGCGGACAGATGCAGCGCGTCGCCATCGCGCGCGCCCTTGTCAACGATCCACCCATCATTTTGGCCGACGAGCCGACGGGCAACCTGGACTCCGCCACGGGAGCGCTCGTCATGGAAACCTTCCACAAGCTCCAGGAGCGCGGCAAAACCATCGTGCTTATCACACACGACCCCGGCATCGCCGCCGAGGCCGACCGTGCCGTGACCATCCGCGACGGTCGCATTCACGACGGCGCGTATATTCCGCATGCACCGCGGACCCTACGCAGCGCCGTAGATAGCCTGCCCATGATTTCCGCCTCCGCCAACCCGCCGAAAGGAGTGATGGCATGAGCGCCCGCGATCTTATCCAGGAAGCCCTTCACTCGCTCGAGGCCAACAAGGGGCGCAGCCTGCTCACCATCCTTGGCATCGTCATTGGCATCGCCTCGGTCATTGCCATGACTTCGCTCATCGGCGGCATCCAAAACAGCTTGGTCAACAGCCTGGGCCTCAACGCAGCTCGCATGGTTCAGATCTATTCGTCCCAAGAACTCTCTGATTCTGACGTCCAGAAGCTTAAAAAACTGGTGCCGCAGATAGAACAGATCGGCATTGTCAAAAGCGCGTATACCGAGTACAAGACCGGCGATAAAAGCTATACCGTCATGGCACAGGGTGTCGATAGCGACATGCTCGACGCCGTGGGTGCCAGTAAGCTCGTTGCGGGGCGCACCTACACCGATGTCGAGTCAAAGGCAGGCTCGCGCGTGGCGCTCATCAGCCGCGGCGGCGCCGACCAGCTTTACGGCAACGAACAGGATGCGCTGGGAAAAACCATCAAAGTGTCCAACGGCGAGGTGCAGATTGTAGGCGTGATTGATGGCGGCAGCGACTCCATGGGCTCGCTCACTTTGTATATGCCACGCGAAACCATCTCCGGCCTATTTGGCGACGAGAATCCTTCATTCCCCAGCGTGACGGCACTTGCCGCCGAGGGCACGAACATGGATGAGCTCTGCAAGACCATCGAGTCCAAGGTGCGCGCGATGAAGGGTATCGCGGAGGATGATGAGTACGACAGTGTATCGGCGACCTCCATGAAAAGCGCTATCGACTCCCTCAATTCCTTTATGGGCGCCTTCTCGCTCATCATGGGTGCTGTCGCCAGTATCTCGCTGCTTGTCGGCGGTATCGGCATTATGAACATGATGCTCACCAACGTGACTGAGCGCATCCGCGAGATCGGCATCCGTCGCGCTCTGGGCGCCAGTCGTCGCGATATCACCGCGCAGTTTTTGGCCGAGTCCTCGGCGCTGTGCGTCACCGGTGGCCTGCTGGGTGTCCTGATAGGCTATCTGCTGGCCTGGGGCCTCGCGATGTTTGCCTCCGGATCCGGGATTCTTGGCGAGCTCGGTGCCAGCGGGCAAATCACCCCGAGTTTTTCAATCGCCACGGTGCTGCTGGCCTTCGCCGTCTCCGTCGGCATCGGCGTAATCTTTGGCTTCTACCCCGCTCGACGCGCGGCAAAGCTCGACCCGGTGGAGTGCCTACGCTACCAGTAAGCCACCACCAACAAGTTGCGGTGAATTAGGGACTGAATATGCTATCTAGCAGCAAAAACAGACACTATTTCACCGCAACTCATTGAAGGGCTGTTTGCGCCAGTTCCGGGCGTCGTCCTCGAGCTACTGGCGGATGACGGGCTTGTACGGGTCGAGCTTGCTCGGGGCGATCCTCCTCGCGGGCGGGAGGGCGCGCTAGGCGCGGCGAGCGCCTAGCGCGCGAACTCCCGTAAGAGCGCATCTTCCACTTCCCGAAGCGAAAGGGCCCCGCCTCCCTCGGCGGGACGGGTGACCACGATACAGCGCGCTCCCACGGCGCGCGCTGCGGCGAGCTTCTCGGCCGTGCCGCCTACGGTTCCCGAGTCCTTGGTCACAAGCCACTGGGCGCCCACCTGCCGAAGCATCGCCTCGTTGAGCTCGCGGGTGAAGGGCCCCTGCATGCCGATGACGTGCGACGGCGAAAACCCCGCGTCGATGCACTTCGTTATAGCACCGGGCAGCGGGAGCACACGCACGAAGAAGCGCTCCGCGAAATCGGCGACGCGCGTGTAGGGAGCAAGCTCCTTGCTCCCCGTCGTGAGAAGAACGCGACCCGGGTTCTCGGAGAGAAAGCGCGCCGCGCAGGCGATCGACGCGACCGGCACGACGCCTTTGGGCAGCGCCTCGACCGGGCGCGCAAGGCGCAGGCATCGTGCACCCACGGCGAGCGAAGCGACCCGGATGTTGTCGCTTGCGAGCGTAGCGAAGGGGTGCGTGGCGTCGACGACGATACGCGCGCCGGAAAGCTCGCGCTCCATGTCGGCATCGTCGAGCCTGCCCGCATGCACCTCGATGCCCGGAAGCTCACCCAAAAGCTCGCCTCCGTACTCGGTTGCCGCGTAGGCACGGGCGGGGATGCCCGCCCCGCTCGCCCATTCACACAGAAGGCGGCCCTCGGTGGTGCCGGCGAAGATGCGCAGCGCCGGCACGGATGCAGGGGCCGTCA
>CAUDYH010000007.1 GCA_958453575.1 uncultured Collinsella sp. | reverse complement strand
CGCACCGTCGCACCGTCACCCCGAGCAGCCAGGCGGTTCTCAACGAGCTGACGCAGGTTGGGCTTCTTGTTGCCCACCATAATGTCGTTGGAGCTAAAGTCGCGAATCATGCGGCTGATGCGGCAGAACGCCGGCGTCACCACGATGTCATCGGCCAGTACGTCGAGCAGCTCTTCCTCGGTATAGGGGCGCCACTCGCCACGCTCGTAACAGCCCACCAGGCGCGAACCCTCGATGAGCGCACACGGGTAGACCTTGACCTCGTCGGGCATAAAGGCGCCCTCGGTCATAAAGCGCTCGTAGTCGCGCTTGTCACCCTCGGGCGTGGCGCCCAGCAAGTTGAGCATAAAGTGCGCGTGAATCTTAAAGCCAAACAGGCGCGCAAGCGAAAACGCTCGCTCGATCTGTGCCACCGTAATACGGCGCTCGTTGATATCGAGCAGGTGCTGGTCGAGGCTCTGGATACCCATCTGAATCTTGGTGCAGCCCAGGCGGCGGATAAGCGTAAGCGCCTGCGGCGTTACGGCATCGGGGCGCGTCTCGATAACGAGTCCCACCACGCGATGCTTCGCCGTCTCGTTGATGCGCTGCTGTTGCTCAAGCTCCTCCATCGTTGCCGTCTGCCACTCGGCGACTGCGCCCCAAGGCGTGCCGGGGCCGTACAGACGACGCACCGCGCGGTTATAGCCACCCTCGGCAGCATCCACACGCCCTTGCACGCCGGCAACGCCGGCGGCAAGCTCGGCCTCATCGGTCGCAATACCGGCAGCCCTATAGCGCTCGCGACGCTCCGCCACCACCGGCGGCAGGGCATCGGCGGGAGCGTCATCGAGCAGGCGCCCCGCCTCGGCACGGCTGATGCCCGGACGTGCCAGCATGGGGTTAGCCGCCACGCCCGCCACGGCGTCTTCATTGAGCGCACGGAAGAGCTCCGACATAAACCATGCCTGATACCCCTGCGGATAGTCGCTCCAGGTACCACCGAGCACAATGAGCTCGATCTTATCGGTCGCATGCCCCATCTGCGAAAGCGCGGTCAAACGAGCGCTCACCTGCAAATACGGGTCGAAGCAGTTTTGCTCCGCACGGGCGCATGCCGGCTCGGCGTGCAGATAGCTCTTGGGCATGCGCAGGTCGTTGGGGCAAAACAGGCAATCGCCCGAACAGGGCCACGGCTTGGTAATGACGGTAATGGTCGCCACGCCCGAGGCCGTTCGGCGCGGCTTCATACGCAGCACCTGCAGCAGTCGACGTTCCAGCTCGGCATCGACATTCCACCCAGCCCAACGAGCCGGCTCCTCACGCTTCACCCGCTGGTAGAACGGCAGCAGACGGCGCTTGGCCAAATCGCGTTTGTCGGCACCCTCGCGGCGCGCCTCGGCATGTATCAACTTGACGAGCGCCTTGTCGTCCACGGTCTCACCGCGACGCAGAGCCTCGAGTATGTTCAAAATAATCTGTTCCATGCCCCCATTGTAAAGGCAAAGGCGCCGGAGCCCGTCACGGCCCCGGCGCCTCCATCAAAGAGCATGCCTATATGCACCGATCTCCGAAAACCGCATGTCACTCCGGATCAAACGACATGTCGCCCGAACCGACCTCAAAACGATACGTAGCAGACTTATCGCCGTTATCGAATTCAAGATTCAAAATGGTCTCGCCGTCGTAGTCAAGCGGAAGGAAATCGCTCTCGAAGTCGCCGCTGCCCAAGGTGAGGCTCGCCTTAAAGCCCGTCGAGTTCGGAACCGTCATCTCCACATCGCCCGAGCCCACACTCACGTCCATCGACTTCGCGGGGGCCTGGTAAAGCTCGAACGTCACATCGCCCGAACCGACCTCAGCGCTGAGCGCATCAGTCACGCTGCCCGTAAACTCTACATCTCCCGCACCCAGGAAAAGGTCGAAACCATCACAGATGACACCGGCAATCTGCAGATCGCCCGAGCCCACGTGCGCGTTGACTCCCTTCAGATGTTCGGCAACACGGCGCGGCAGCTCGACCGTAACTGAGCGATCGATTGCCTTACCGTCGTCACTTCCAAACTGGGAAACCTTGAGCGTCGAGTCCTCGACGGATGCGATGTTTTGCGTCGCGGCCTTGGAGGCATCCATACCCTCGGCAACGCGCCCCCGCTCGATAACGCGAGCCTTGTTGCCATCAACAACCTTGACGTCCACCGAAGCCGCATTGATATCGAAATCGAGGTAGCGGAACTCATCGGCATCAAAAGTCGTGCTCGAAAGCTGCTGAGGCTGAGCGGAATACTTACCGCCATCGTTCAAAACATCGGCGTCAACCGCATCGTCCCTACCGGACAAGCCGGATGCAATAGTGCCGAGATCCCACGGACCATCAAAATGAATCCATGTCCGCGAAGCGCCAAAGACAAGCCCAACAATAAGCACAAACGCTCCGATGCCAACGCCCAGACGCACCTTCGATTCATGCGAGAGTTTCATTATTCATCACCTTCTTTGGCGCTCGGATCAACGGGGGTCGCGGTAGCCACGTCGGTATCAACCGCAGGGGAATCATCCTGAGCCCTGGATGCCACCGGCGCCGGACCAACCTGAATATTCCCGCGCGCCCAATCGCCGTCGAGCGCACGCGCCACCCAGTGATAGATGGGGATCGTAAAGAAGATCAGTGCGGCAAAGGGGGCACCACCAAACAGGAACATCAGTAAAAAGAACAGCAGCCAGCACACGGCCCAATACGGAAACGACTGGAACGGACCTTTCACTGGAGTCGGATTGACCGCGCCAGCGCTCGTCGCTTGCGCCGTCGCGGCGTTAGCCGCCTGTGCGCTCCAACTTGCAGCTTGCGCCGCCTTGGCCGCAGCATCACTCGCCTGTGTTGCCGCCTCGGTAGCGCGCGCTGCCGCCTCGTGGGTACGGGCGCGCTCGGCCGCCTCGGCCTCGCGCTGGCGAGCACGGTCCTCGTTCTCAAACTCGATATCGTCCTCGATCTCGTCGCTCGGATTGAGTAGCTCGTCCAGACTCACACCATAGAGCTTGGCAAGCGAGATCAGGTTCTCGGTATCAGGCGAGCTCTCCGCGCGCTCCCATTTACTGACCGCCTGGCGCGACAGTCCCAGCTTTCGCGCCAATCCTTCTTGGCTAAAGCCCTTGCTGCGGCGAAGGTCGGCGAGCCGCTGAGCAGTTTCTACATTCATGGTTCCTCCTATGCGATGCCAGCCGTGCCGCCGGACCGTTTTTGTTCTTAAGGCGCCTTGCACAGTTAAAAATCTATCCGCCACCGCCAAAAGCATGCCACCTATTCTAGTGAGATTTTTGACAACCGGAGGTTGCGGGCGCATATGAGCTGCGGAAATGTGTCCAAACAAAGCAATGACCCGCAGCTCGGTTGTCCCCGTTGCGGCGTTAACGGTAGTATGGTCGTACTGTTTATTCCGCACCGCCAACGGAGGGAGTTCCGCGCCGTGAACCGCGATTTCGCATCATCGCTCATCCAGCTCAACAATACGTTCTATCGCGAGCACTCCGCTTCCTTTTCCGATACGCGCCAGGCCCCGTGGCCCGGCTGGGTGCGCACCATGGACATCGCGCTTGATCAGCTCGATGTGGCCACGATCGAGCATCCCGTCCGCGTCTTCGACCTTGCCTGCGGCAATATGCGATTCGAGAACTTTGCCGCCGGCGGGGCACTTGCCGCCAAGGGCGTCGACGGCGCAAACCCCTCGGCAGATGCCAGCTGCCCGTTTGAGTTCTATGGTGTCGACTCGTGCCAAGATCTGGCAATAGACGCCCACGGCCACGCCCTGCGCATTCCCAACCTGCACTTCCAGGAACTCGACGTGCTCGACGCCCTCATGAAGCTCAACCCCGCCGAGACACCCGACGTGCTTTTCGACGCCCCGCTCGCCGACATCTCGGTCTGCTTTGGCTTTATGCACCACGTGCCGTCATGCGAGTACCGCGTACGCGTGCTCGACGCCCTGGTGCGCCAGACGCACCCGGGCGGCATCATCGCCATCAGCTTTTGGGAGTTTATGAATGACGAGCGCATGGCGCGCAAGGCCGTTCGAGCCGAAGCCCGCGCCGAGCTCACCCCGCCGTTTGAGGGTTACGATTCCGCGCAGTTTGAAGCCGGCGACCACCTCATTGGCTGGCAAAACGACCGCCACGCCTACCGCTATTGCCATCACTTTGACGATCAGCAGATCACCGACTTGGTGCGCGGCGTCCGTACGTTCTACAAGAGCGGCGAGGTTCCCGTACGCGAGCTCGAGCGTTTCCACGCCGACGGTCGCAGCGGCGAGCTCAACCGCTATGTGATTCTCAAGCGTCTGTAGGCACCGACGACTCGCCGCCGAGCCGCACCGCAGCGTTCGGGCAAATCGCCCCCTTCTAACCCATCGCCGGAACGCGCAGCCATGCGTTCCATACTTATGACCAAGGAGCCTCATGGGAGCCGTCCACGCTCGCACCCCTAAGAACTTTGTGCTCGAGGAGCGCTTGGAGCGCTATGCCGATGCGATTGAGACGAACCCCGAGGCCTATGCCGGAGATTGGCGCAAGGCCTGTGCGCCCGCAGGCAGCAAGCCTTTCGAACACCTTCACCTGGACCTTGGCTGTGGCAAGGGAACGTACCTTGTAGAGCGCGCGGCCCACGAGCCCGACACGCTCTTTATCGGTATGGACCAGGAGCCCATCTGCATCGCCTATGCCGCACAGAAAATCTGCGAGCAGGGGCTGTCCAACGCACTCGTCCTGCCCCGAGGTGCCGCATCGCTGTCGCAGCTATTTGCCGCAGGCGAGCTCGATGCCATCACCATCAACTTTCCCACGCCGCAGCCCAAGGCCAAGTACGCCAAAAAGCGACTCGTCCATGTCGACCACCTAATGCTGTACCGTCCGCTCTTTTCAGCCGGTGCCACCGTCACACTGCGAACCGACAGTAAGCCATTGCGCGACTACGCCTTGGGGCAGTTTGCTGCGGCAGGCTACGACACGCTTTGGGTAAGCGACGACGTCCGCCGCGACCATCCCGAGCACCCCGAGACCGAATACGAGCGCCGCACGCGCGAGATGGGTGCCGTCGTCTATGGCATTTGCGCCACACCCGGCGCACATCCCAGTGACGATGTGCTCACGGCGGGTCACATGCAGGAGCAAAGTCTTGCCTGCTACCTGCCCGATAACCTCGATGAGCTCACCTATGTGCCTCTGGGCATGGAAGAAGCCGTCGAGAACTTTAGAAACCGCGCCCGCAAGGGCAAGAAGCGCTTACCGCAGGAGTCCTAGGGGCTTCTGATGGTCGCGGCATCGGCAAACAAGCGCGAATAGGCGCCAGCGAACGGTCCTCAAACCTAAGTGAGTAGACTATTTAGCAATAGCCAAGCACAACCCGCATAGCGAAAACTAAAACCGCAGGTAGAGCCCTTGCGCAAAAGCCATGTGCTCGCGATATCGCAAAAAGTCTACTCACTTAGCTGGCTACTGCACCAAACGGCTGGGCAGAACGCCCATTTCCTGCATTTTCTCGCGCGCTGGCACCCCGCGCCGCCGCTACGCCATAATAGTTGGCGGACAATCGCGAGAGAAAGCAACCACACATGGCACAGACCACGACAGATACCGCCGCCAGCACCGTCTCGGGCGCCGGCGCCGCCAGCTCATTCTCGGGCGGCACGGGAACCGAGGCCGAGTTCGGCTCGCTCGGCGCGCTCTCCCCCACCTGGTGGGAGCCCGAAGACGGCAGTGAGCCCGAACCGTGGCTCACGGCCGATCAGGCCTTCGAACGCTTCTTTGAATGGACGAGCGACCGCGGCATCGAGCTGTGGGATCACCAAGAAGAGGCCCTCATGGACCTGGCTGCCGGCGATCACGTCATTTTGGGCACACCGACCGGATCGGGCAAATCGCTCGTCGCGCTGGGCATGCTCTTTATGGGCATGGCGCAGGGCAAGCGCTGCTATTACACGGCCCCCATCAAAGCCTTGGTCAGCGAAAAGTTCTTCGACCTGGTACAGGTGCTCGGCCGCGATAACGTCGGTATGATCACCGGCGACACGCATATCAATACTAAAGCGCCCGTCATCTGCTGCACGGCAGAGATCCTTGCTAACGACGCACTGCGCGAGGGCGAAGATGCCGATGTGGGCTGCGTCGCCATGGACGAGTTCCACTACTTTGCCGACCCCGATCGCGGTTGGGCCTGGCAGGTACCGCTGCTCACCCTGCCTCACACACAATTCATGCTCATGAGCGCCACGCTCGGCGATGTCACCGCGATCGCCGCCTCACTCGAGGAGCACACCGGCGCCGCGTGCGATCTGGTCGTCGATGCCCCACGCCCCGTGCCGCTGAGCTACGACTACGTGACGACCTCCCTCGAGGGCACGGTCGAGCTCGCAATGCGCCGCGGCGAGGCCCCGCTCTACATCGTGCACTTTAGCCAGGACGCCGCACTTGCGACGGCGCAATCCCTCGCCAACTTTGGTATTGCCAGCAAGGAGCAGCGTGGGGCCATCAAGGAGGCGGCCAAGGGCACGAGCTTCTCGACGGCCTTTGGCAAGATTCTTAAGCGCTTGCTCGGATGCGGCGTCGGCGTGCACCATGCTGGCATGTTGCCGCGCTATCGTCTGCTGGTCGAGCGCTTGGCACAACAGGGCCTGTTGCCCGTCATCTGCGGCACCGATACGCTCGGCGTCGGTATCAACGTGCCCATCCATACCGTGGTGCTCACCGCGCTCACCAAGTTCGACGGCTACAAGATGCGTCGTCTGCGCGCCCGCGAGTTTCATCAGATTGCCGGTCGCGCCGGCCGCTCGGGCTTCGATACCGAGGGCATGGTGATTGCCGAGGCACCCGAGCACGAGATCGAGAACGCCAAGCTCATGGCCAAGGCGGGCGACGACCCCAAGAAGCTCCGCAAGATTAAAAAGAAGAAGGCCCCCGAGGGCTTTGTCACCTGGAACAAGCAGACCTTTGAGCGCCTGATCGAGACGCAGCCCGAAACGCTCAAGCCGCGCCTTCGCATCACACACTCCATGGTGATTAGCGTGGTCGAGCAGGGCGGCGACGCCCGCGCCCGCGTACACGACCTCATCGAGACGAGCCTGCAGACTCCCGAAGAAAAGGCTAAGCTCGAGGTTCGCGCCGACGAAATCTTCGCCACGCTCATCGACTCCGGCGTCGTCGTGCGCACCGAGGTACCGCCCGCACCCGACGCTCCGGCTGATGCCGCGCCGGACATCGACTACGCGCTGACGGTCGACCTGCCCGAGGACTTTGCGCTCGACCAGCCGCTCTCACCGTTTTTGCTTGCCGCGCTGGAGCTGCTCGATCCCGAGAGCGAGACCTATACCATGGATCTGATCTCGATGGTCGAGGCCACGCTCGAGGACCCCAAACAGGTGCTGCGCGCACAGGAGCGTGCCGCGCGCGATCGCGCTATGGCCGAGATGAAGGCCGAGGGCATCGAGTATGAGGAGCGCCTGGAGCGTATTCAGGACGTCACGTACGAAAAGCCGCTTGAGGACCTGCTCGACGCCGCCTTTGACAAGTACTGCCAGGAAGTACCCTGGGCAAACGACTACCAACTCTCTCCCAAGAGCGTTCTGCGCGATATGCTGGAGAGCGCGAGCGATTTTAAGGGCTACATTCAAAAGCTCGGCATCGCCCGCTCCGAGGGCATTTTGCTGCGCTACCTGGCAGAGGCTTACCGTTCGCTCGACCGCACCGTACCCATCGAGAAGCGCGACGAGCGCCTGCGCGACATTATCTCGTGGCTGGGCTTTGTGGTGCGCTCGGTCGACTCGAGCTTGGTAGACGAGTGGGAGAACGCTGGCAACCCGGCAGCCCTCGACGCCACGCCGCCGCAGGGCATCGACGAGGTCGTGGCGGACCGTCGCGGCTGCACGCTGTTGGTGCGCAACGCGCTCTTCCGCCGCGTGACTCTTGCCGCCCGCGAGCATGTGCGCGACCTGGGCGAACTCGACGACGACTGGGGCATGAGCGAGATCCGCTGGCAAAAAGCACTCGACGCTTACCACGAGCAGCACGAGGAGATTCTCACCGACGGCGACGCGCGCTCCTCTGCTATGTTCTCGATCGACGAGTCCGACGAGAAGGCGCTCCACGTGTGGCACGTGCACCAGATTTTTGCCGACGAGGACGGCGACCACGACTTTGGCATCATGGGCGATGTCGATCTGGACGCCACGCAAGACGGTGGCGAGGTCATCTTCAAGAACTACCGCGTCGGTTTTATCGAGGATTTGCTCGAGGATTAGCCAAGCATATTGGGACGAAACGAAGCGGGGCTGTTGGCAACATCGCCAGCAGCCCCGCTTTTTCACTATCCGCTATGCCTTACTCGGCATCCTCGACCTCATACGAATCCGCCTCGGCTGGCTCCTCGTTTGTCTCTGGCGCAGCCTCGCGCGCCTCGTCAAACGCTGCCTTCATGGTCTTGTTGCCCCATGTGAGCTTGCGAATGGTAAGCTCATCGGCCTTGTTGTGGGCCAAGCGTAGGTTCTCGGTGCTGCGGCGCAAGTCGTCCTTGGTCTTCTCGAGCTGCTTAATGGCGGCATCGATCTCCTTGATTGCCGACTCGAATTGCTTGCTCGCCAGGTTGTAGTTGCGCGAGAAGCCATCCTTGAACTTCTCCATCTTGGCTTCGAAGTTCGTGACATCGATATTCTGCTGTTTGTACTCCGCCAGTTCCTGCTTATAGCGAAGCGAACCCATAGCGGCGTTGCGAAGGAGCGTAATCATGGGGATGAAGAACTGCGGGCGGATCACGTACATCTTCTCATAGCGGTAACTCACGTCGACGATACCCGCGTTATAGAGGTCACTCTCGGGCTCCAGCAGGGTGCAGAGCACCGCATACTCGCAGCCTTTCTGGCGGCGATCGTGATCGAGTTTCTTAAAGAAATCCTCGTTCTTGTGTTTGGTCGCGGTCTCGTCGTTCTCGTTTTTCATCTCGAACATGATCGAAATGATCTCGTTGCCGCTCGCGTCGCACTCGCGGAAGATAAAGTCGCCCTTGGTGCCCTCGGACGCATCGTTATCTTTCTCGAAGTACGCGTTGGGAAACGCCGTCATGCGCAGACGATTAAACTCGGTCTCGCAGTGCTGCTCGAGCGACTCGCCCACCATCTTGGTGGACAGGCGGACCTTCATGTCCTTAAGGCGCTCAATCTCTTCATCCTTGTAGCGAATCAGTTCCTCGTTCGCGCGCTTGGTCTGCGCAAGTTCGAGCTCGTGTGCCGCCTTGGCCTGCTCCTCGCGTGAATCGCGCACCGCCAGCTCACTCGTGAGCTTGGCGCGGGCCTCGTCACGCTCACGCTCCGCCGCGGCGACCGCCTCCGATAGGTTCATCTTGGCCGTCAGTTCCTGTTCGCGCAGCTGAGCACGCAGACCCTCGGCCTCCTGCTCGGACTGAGCCTTTGCGACGGAAAACTTCTCCTGAACCTTCGCGCGATAGTCAGCAAGCGTACGTTCGGCCTCGCTGCGAGCGGCCTCGAGCTCACGCTGCGATTCGGCCGCAGCAGCAGCAAGCGCCATCTCCTGGGCCTTGTCCGCCGCGGCGAGCCTGGCTTGCAGCTCGGCAATCTGGGCATCACGTGCGGACAGGTCGTTTTGAGCAGCATTGCGTGCCGCTGCCTCGGCAAGCTTGGCTTCATCATCTTTGCGCCCCAACTGCGCACGCAGGTTGTCGATCTCGCGCTGCAGTTCGGCATTCTCCTTTTGAGCATCGGCGCGGGCCTCAACCGCCGCGCGCTGGCTTGCACTCTCGCGCTCTGCAGTAGCGCCTTCGAGCTTGGCGCGCAGCTCGGCAAGCTCGGCATCGCGCTTGGCGACTTCTTGCGCCAGCTGTTGAGCCGCAGCGTTCTTCTGCTCTACGAGCTCAGCGTCGCGCTGAGACTCTGCCTTTTGCAAGGCAGCCGTCGAACGCGAACGCTCAAGCTCCAGCGCCTGCTCGCCCTCGCGCTGGACCGCCTTCACACGCTCATCAAGATCGCGCGAGAACTCGGCATCGCGCACCTGTTTGACGATATCTGCATAGCCGGACGCATCGCCCTTAAACACTTCGCCGCAATGCGGGCACTTGATCTCGTTCATGGCAGCTCCTCGATGGACGCAAATTTCAACCGCCTACACTCTACCGCGCCGCACGGACAAAAAAGACGCCGCCGCCATAATGGCAACGGCGCCAGAACCACCACAAAGGCGACTGTCCCCTTTGTGGTGACTTGGGTCCTTACAGGTCGCGGTAGTCGATCAGGCGAAGATCAGGTTGAGACTCAAGCCAAGTGCGAAGCTCGGGGTCGATCAGCGCATCGACTTCCTTGGTGCGGTCGGTCGTGAGCGAGCTGTTCTCCAGGATAAAACGATCGAGATAGCCCGGATGGCACACAAAGACGACCGTCTCGCCGTCCACCATCTCGCGAACCGTCTGCATGATTGCCTCTTTGGGCTCGTAGCCCGGCTCCATCGAGCGCATCACCATGCGCAGATCAGTATCTCCGCAATGCACCACAGCCGCGGGGTCGAAGCTCGCCTTTTGCTCCTTAAGGCCCAGCTCCTGAGCAACCGCCGAGATCGCTCGGTTAAGGTTTTTGCTCATGACGGCATGGGCCTCAAAGTAATCGGGCTCGCGGCCCACGATCTCGACAAAGCGGTCATGCTGCGCGCGGATCTCGATGCAGGCCTCGTCGAAGTCTATCAACTCCTCGCCGCGCTTAAAATGATCGCGGAAGGTACGGCTGCTATGGAACTCGCCGTTCTCGTTGAGCATGCTCGGAATGAGCGCCGGGTCGGCACACGGCTTGCCCAGGCACACGTTGGTGTGCTGACCCACCGCAATGCCGACATCCGCCACGAGCGACCAGCCACGCTCGGCCTCGGGCATATTGGGCATAAGTCCCGCCGAGCGCACCAGGCCCTCATTGATACTGCGGGCAATCCCCAGGTTAACGGCATACGAATAACCGATATCGTCGGCACGAATGAGCAATTGCTTCATATTGACCCCCATCTACGGAAAGGGACACTTGAAGCGCAGCCAAGTGCCCCAGATAATTGTCCTACCGAACGGATGCTTTAGGCTTTGGCGGCAGCAGCGTCTTCGTCGAGCTGCTCCTTGGTAAAGCCAAAGAAGTAGGCGATGGCAGCGGCGGCAACAAATGCAGTGCCCGATGCAACGCAGCCCCATACGAGATTAGCAGTTCCGCCTGCAACATAACCTGTAATACCAAGGATATTAGTTGCGCCCAAAACATACGTGGTCACATTAGTGAGAGCCGCGATCAGGCCGCCGATAGCGCCGCCCGCGACCATGGCACCCAGGCAGCGAGTATACTTAAAGCCGCAGCCATACAGCGCGGGCTCCGTCACGCCACCGACAATGCCGGAGAGCGAGAAACCAAGCATAGCGCCCTTTTCGTCGACCTCCTTAAGGCGCAGGAAGGCACCGAAGGCCATGCCCCACGTGGCGAACTGAGCGATAGCACCCGCGACCATAACGCAGGAGTCAGACCCTGAGGTGAGCACCTGCACAATGCCGAGGGCAATCAGAACCTGGTGCATACCGGTCATAACCAGGAACTCCCAAAGCGCAGCAATGGCGACGAGGGAGAGGATCGTGACGATGCCGCCAGCGTTTCCGAGGCCGAACATAAAGTTGCCGACCAGGTCGCCCAGAATGGAACCAATCGGAGCTAGGGCGCACAGGGAAACGGGGGTCATCACAGCCATGGTGCACACGGGCACAAACACCGTGGAGAGCATGTCGGGGATGATCTTCTTCATGAACTTCTCGACGACCATCAGCACCGGCATAGACAGCAGCATGGGGAGCACGGTCGCAGAATAGTTGTTCAGCTGAGCCGGGAGCGCGCCGTAAACCATCGTGGTCGTAGCACCCGAATCCGCCGCAGCGTTGACCAGCGTCATGAACTCAGGGGCAATGAGCACGCCGCCGAGCATCATGCCGAGCGGCTGGCTGCAGCCGAGCTGCTTTGCGGCAGCCCAACCCAGATAAACAGGGAGGAAATAATAGCCTGCGTTGTAAATCCAGTTGTAGAAGAAGTTGTAGATGTCGGAATCAGCAGACCAGATACCGAGCATGCCGTCGCCGCAAAGTACGGCAAGTGTGCGGAACATGGCGGCGCCCATGATAATGGGGATCGTCATGCACATTGTCTTGGACAGGTAGTTAAGGGCCTTCTTGCCCGCAGTCTTGACCGTCAGTGGCTCCTTGATGCCGTCATCGAGGTTCTCGTCAATGGAGCCTTCGCCCTTGACGCCCAGCGCAATGGCGGCGTCATAGACCTTCGGCACGTTCTGGCCAATGATGACCTGATACTGGCCGCCAGACCACTGTGCACCCAGCACGCCCTTGATCTTCTTTACTTCATCGTCATTGGGAATGGACTGATCCTTGAGGTTAAGACGCAGGCGGGTCATGCAGTGCGTCGCGTTCGTCACATTGGAGGCGCCGCCGACGGCAGCAAGCACGTCCTCGGCAATCTTCTTGTTATCGACAGCCATGTCGAATCCCTTCTCTTCCAACTAAAGGCCGTGGGACTTCACGGCACCAAGACGCACGATTCCGCTCGCGCCTGCGCAGCGCGCGACATCAGTTGGCAAGAGATTGA
>CAUDYH010000006.1 GCA_958453575.1 uncultured Collinsella sp. | reverse complement strand
ACCAGCTCGACGATATCGGTATTAAAGCCAATAGCCGCCATGGCCATCACGATAAAGAACTTCGAAAGCTCCTTGATGGGCGCCGTAATGGACGTGGGAAGCTGAAACACCGTGGTGACCACGCTTGCCAGCACAAAGAACAGGACGAACATGGGAAACGCGCGTTTAAGCGAAAACGTGCTTTTGGCGTCGCCGCCGGCCTTACGCGCCAGATGCATCTGCCAGCATGCGAGGACCAACGTGATGGGAATAATGGCCAGCGTCCTGGTGAGCTTGACCACCGTGGCGCTCTCGAGCACATTGGCACCGGGATGCATACTGTCCCAAGCACTCGCCGCAGCCGTTACGGACGAGGTGTCGTTGATGGCGGTGCCAGCAAACAGGCCAAAGCCCTCGTTGGTCAGTCCGAGCATACCGCCGAGCGTTGGAAACACGAGCGCCGCGATAACGTTAAACAGGAAGATGACCGAAATAGCCTGGGCAATCTCGCGATCGTCGGCATCGATGACGGGCGCGGTCGCGGCGATGGCAGAACCGCCGCAAATCGACGAACCCACACCCACAAGCGTCGCGATCTTACCCGGCACGTTCATGACGCGGCAGAGCACAAAGGCAATGACAAGCGAGGTCGAGATCGTCGCCACGATAATCGGCAGCGACTGGGCGCCCTTGGACAGAATCTGTGAGAGGTTCATGCCAAAGCCAAGCAGGATGACCGCGTACTGCAAGATCTTTTTGGACGTATAGGTAACGCCGGCGGCAAGCGGCTCACGACGATGCTTGGGAAAGACAAGTGCCAGAACCATGCCGATGAGGATGGCAAATACCGGCCCGCCGACCACCTCAATTTGTTTGCCGAGCAACGTCGCGGGAATGGCGACGATCAGGCAGAATAAGACGCCCTTCCAGCGCTCGCGTACGGTATTCGCCAGTTGCATATGGGATTCCTTCTTTCTATTTCACGTTTGCGACGGCTTATGATACGGCAACGTTGAGCACAATCCCGTACAAACGCAGGCAAAAATGTCGCAAAAGTTATCGGGCGGCGATTGAATTTCCACCGCAGAGAACTGATTCGCGGCATAATAAACAACTGACATATGAGTGTGGAAGAACGTTTGTGAGGCGCTATGGAAGAATCGATGCACATCGGCGAGCAAGAAACGAGCCTACAGGACCAGTCCTACCACACCATTCGACGCAAGATCGTCTATCTGGACTACAAACCGGGCGAAAAGCTGGGCGTCAAGCAGCTGTGCGACGACCTGGATATGGGGCGCACCCCTGTGCGCGAGGCACTGGTGCGTCTGGCGCAAGAGGGCCTGGTGCGCACCGTGCCCCAAAGCGGCACCTATGTCTCGCCCATCAACCTCACCCTTGCCGAGAGTGCCTGCTACATTCGCGAGCACCTGGAAAAACAGGTGATTGTAGAGTGCTGCGCGCGCGCCACCTCGGCAGGCGTCGAGCAGCTCGACCGGGCCATCGCGTTGCAGGAAAAGGCCATGGCCGAAGAGGATCGCATCGGCTTCTTTTTAAGCGACAACCTCATGCACCGCATGATCTTTAGCATCGCATGCCGTAGCACCGTGTGGTCGTGGCTCGAAGAGACCAATGCCGACCTGGAGCGCTTCCGCTGGCTGCGCGCCGCCACGCAGGTTCTCGACAATCAGGACATCGTGAACGAGCACAAGCAGATTCGCCGCGCTATCGCCGGTCGCGACCCCATCGAAGCGAGCTTTTTGGTCAGCAAGCACCTGCATATGATGTTCCGCAACCAGACCGAGGTCCTGGACCAATATCCCAAGTACTTCGAGACCAGCAAGCTCCGCTAACCTGCCAAAAAGGGACAGGTTTATTTTGGCAGGTTTTATCTGGGCAAACGCAGAAAAGGCCCGGCTCCGTCTTGATGCGGAGCCGGGCCTTAGTCGCTAGAACGGCGGAACCAACTACTCTACCGTGACGCTCTTGGCCAGGTTACGGGGCTGGTCGACGTCGCAGCCGCGCAGGATGGCGACCTCGCGGGCGAGCAGCTGCAGAGGAACGCTCGCCGTGATGGGGCTGAACACGTCGCGGACTGCCGGCACGCGGACGATGCAGTCGGCGATCTTGTTGATCTCCTCGTCGCCCTCGGTGGCAACGACGATGACCTTGGCGCCGCGTGCCTTGCACTCCATAAGGTTCGACACGGTCTTGTCGTAGGTGGCACTCTTGGTGGCCACAGCGATGACAGGGAAGCCCGGGTCGATCAGGGCAATGGGGCCGTGCTTCATCTCACCGGCGGCGTAGGCCTCGGCGTGCAGGTAGCTGACCTCCTTGAGCTTGAGCGCACCCTCGTAGGAAATAGCTGCACCCATGCCGCGACCCACGAACAGCGCGGACTGCGCGTCCTTGCACAGCAGGGCGGCCTCATGAACGGCCTCGGTCTGGGTATCCAAAATCCACTGGATCTGCTCGGCCGTATCGGAAAGCTCGCGGAACAGCATGCGCGCCTGTTTGGTGGTCAGACGGTACTTAACCTGCGCCAACAGCAAAGCCAGCAGCGTAAGGCTCACGACCTGGCCGATGAAGCTCTTGGTCGAGGCGACCGCGATCTCCTTGTTGGCCTTAGTGTAGATGACGCCGTCGCTCTCACGCGCCACGGGGCTACCAACCACGTTGGTGATGCCGAAGACCTTGGCACCCTTGATGCGCGCGTCGCGAATGGCGGCAAGGGTATCGGCCGTCTCGCCCGACTGGGACACGGCAACGACAAGCGTCGTCGGCGTAATGATGGGATTGCGGTAACGGAACTCGCTGGCCGCCTCCACCTCGGTCGGGATGCGAGCCCAGCCCTCAATGAGATTCTTAGCAATGAGGCCAGCGTGATAGCTAGTGCCGCAAGCGATCACGTAGACGCGGTCGATGTCGTTGAGTTCCTCGAGCGAAAGGCCCAGTTCGTCGATGTCAAGCTCGCCGGCCGGCGTCATACGACCGACCAGCGTGTCGCGCACGACGCGCGGCTGCTCGTGGATTTCCTTGAGCATAAAGTCGGGATAACCGCCCTTTTCTGCCATGTCCAGGTCCCAGTCGATGTGGGTGACCTTGGGCTCGATAACGTTGCCGGCCTCGTCGGTGTACTCGACGCCTGCGGGCGTGAGCCTGGCAAACTGACCGTCCTCGAGCACCACGACATCGCGGGTGGCGTCGATGAGCGCGATGACATCGGAAGCAACATAGGAACCGGTTTCGCCCACACCGACTACGATCGGGGAATCCTTGCGGGCCACGGCGATCACGCCGGGCTCGTCAGCGCACACGGCGGCCAGACCATAGGCACCGACCACATGGGTGCAAGCCTCGCGCACGGAGGCCATCAGGTCGTGCGTCTCGACATAAGCCTCTTCGATCAGATGCGCGAAGACCTCGGTATCGGTCTCGCTCTTAAAGTGATGGCCGCGGCCCTCCAGCTCTTCGCGCAGCTCGGCGAAGTTCTCGATGATGCCGTTGTGGACGATGGCGATACGACCGTCGCAGCTGGTGTGGGGGTGAGCGTTAACGACGGAGGGCTTGCCGTGGGTGGCCCAACGGGTGTGGCCGATACCGCAGGTAGCGTCGCTGTCGATGTTGGAAAGCTCGCTCTCTAGGCCCGCGACCTTGCCCACGCGGCGGATGACGTCGAGGTGCGCCGCGGCGCCCTCGCCCACCTCGAGCGCGACGCCCGAGGAGTCATAGCCGCGATACTCCATACGCTTGAGGCCCGTGACCAGGATGTTCTTTGCAATATCAGAGCCGGTGTAGCCGACGATTCCGCACATAAGATAATTCCCTTCGTTCGCGTGACTGCAAGACGTCCACGCACAAGGGGCGCTGAGACGCATAACGTTCGAGTATTGTACTCACGCAGGCGCAAGCTGATATACCAGATGTGGTATCTCAACTTAGATACCACCCGATGCACACACGTCCAGCCGGTCCAAACCACCACAAAGGTGCCTGTCCCCTTCGTGGTGGTCGCGCTGGCAACGGCGTTTCCCCAGATAAACCTGCCAAAATAAACCTGTCCCTTTTTGGTAGGTTTGGGATGCTACAATCTGGCTTGTACTTGAAACGCATCAAAGGGGCCGCTATGGCAAAGGTAAAAATCAGCGACGTCGCGCGCGAGGCCGGGGTTTCGTTGGGCACGGTTTCCAACGCGCTCAACCATCCCGAAAAGCTGCGCCCCGAGACCCTCAAGCTCATCAACGAGACCATCAATCGCCTTGGCTACCTGCCCAACCAAAGTGCCCGTCAGCTCGCAGGCGGCACCACCAAGTCCTTTGGCCTGGTCCTCCCCCGTCTCGATCACGGCTTCTCGCTCCAAATCGCCAGCGGCGCCCATAACGAGGCCCGCAAGCACGGTTACGACCTGCTCATCGCCAACGCCGATAACGACGGCATTCTCCAGGACCATTACCTGCGCTACTTTATGGGCACGCAGATGTCCGGCGTCATGGTTCAGCCCATGGCGTCCCCCGACTGGCACCCCGCTATGACCAAGATGCCCGTGCCGATCGTCCATCTGGACATCCACTGTTCCGAACCCGGTTACTACGTGGCCGCCGACAACGAGGCGCAGGGGCGCATTATCGCCGAGCTCGCCGTTGCCCGTGGCGCACGCCATATCACCGTTGTGGGCAGAGCGGCATTTATGCAGCTCACCCTGCGCGTCCTTGGCATCCACAAGGCACTTGCCCTGCATCCCGATATCAAAATTGAGGTCATCGATGCCGGAGAGTGGAATACCGCAGCCGACGGCTACAGCATCGGTACCCAGATTGCCGAACGCCCTGCTGACGAGCGCCCCGATTTTGTCATCGGCCTGACCGACGTATTGGCCTCGGGCGTTATCTCGGCGCTGACCGACAAAGGCATTTCCGTCCCCGGCCAGGTCCGCGTGGCCGGCTGCGACGGCAACCCGCTCGCTTGGAGCGGATCGGTCCCGCTCACCACGGTAGCACCCCCAGGCTACGAGATTGGCCGCAAGGGCGTTCAGCTGCTCATGGAGCAGATCGAGGATAAGCCTGCCGCCAAGACCAAACGAGTCCGCATCGGCTCCGCCGCGCGCACCGTCACCACGGCCACGGCCGCCGAGGACATTAACCGTCAGGAGCTCGTGCGCCCCTTCTTGCTCGAACGTGTGAGCACCCAAAAGGCCGAGCAGCACCCGACGGGCCCATCCGCGGCCCCAATAACCGACATCAACCTGGGCGCCTACCTGTAACAAAAAACGCCGCAACGGGAACAGTCCCGCTGCGGCGTTTTGCTGGCCCCATGTTCCCTCCCCGTTTAGCCGGACCTGCGGCTACGGATATTTATGGAATGTAATCCATTTTTCATTAACTCTTTTGTTAAAATAGATTCAATTCCATATTTTTAGATATTTCCTATAAGTATTGATTTTGCTCCAGTTTTTTCTCGCCAAGAAAGGGGTTTCATGAATCTGATTGATCGCAAACAGTACCTCGACTGGCTCATTTCGTGGAAAGACTCGCACGTCATCAAGGTCGTTTCGGGCGTGCGAAGGTCCGGCAAATCAAAGCTATTCGAAATCTACCGTAGCTACCTGCGCGATCATGGAATCACAGGCGACCAGGTTATATCCCTCAACTTTGAAGACCTGGAGTTCGAGTCGCTTACGTCGTATAGAGCACTCTACGACTACATTTCCGCCAGACTCGTCCCCGATAAGATGAACTACGTTTTTCTGGACGAGATACAGCACGTCGAGCATTTCGAAAAAGCCGTCGACAGTCTTTTTATCAAGGACAATGTCGACCTCTACATAACCGGTTCCAACGCTTATCTGCTCTCGAGCGAGCTGGCAACTTTGCTCTCCGGCCGCTACGTAGAGCTCAAGATACTGCCCCTATCCTTTAAAGAGTTTTGCTCGGCAAAAACCAATGACGGAAAGGCTCCCGCGCAGTTGTTTGACGAGTACATCACCCGGGGCTCTTTTCCCTTTATCGCCGAGACGGGTATTCAGGGACCCCAGGCGCGCGATTATCTTATGAGCCTCTACGATACCATCGTCATACGCGACGTTATCGAACGCCTGAAGGTCTCGGACGTCCCGACCCTGCGCGATATCACCAAGTTCCTACTCCATAGCATTGGAAACCGGATCTCGATTAAAAAAATCTCCGACACGCTCTCGTCCAACGGCAACAAAACCGACCAGAAAACCGTAGCCAAGTACCTCAAAGGCTTAACAGACAGCCTTGTGTTGTACTTTGCTCCGCGCTATAACGTGCGCGGTCGGCAGCTTCTTTCAACAAACGGCAAATACTACGCCGTTGACCTTGGACTTAGAGGCGCTCTCGTCAAAACCCAAAGCAGCGATATCGGTCATATCCTCGAAAATGTTGTTTATCTCGAGCTCCTACGCCGTGGATACGACGTCTACGTGGGCGATATCGACGGCGGGGAAATCGATTTTGTTGCCCTAAACTCAGACGAGACAGCCTATTTTCAGGTTTCAGCCACAACGCTCGACGAAACTACCCTCAATCGAGAGTTGGCCCCCTTTAAGAAAGTCCGAGACAACTACCCCAAGACGCTTCTTACGCTCGACACGCTGTTTGCGGACGCGAACTACGAAGGAGTCCGCAAGCGCAACGTGATCGACTGGCTCCTGGAGTAACTTGTAACGTCATAACCCTCCGCCAGCTCCTTACCAAGGCCGCAGCCCCAGTCGCTTAAAGCACAATGCCCCTCTTATCGGCCAAAACAGCAATCTTGGCGTGATAAGAGGGGCTGACTGCGTCAGCGCCTCCACGCAGGCGCCGTTGCCGCCACCGTCCTGCGAGCTCGGGCGCGGGACATGGCGACTCGCGTGCAAACGCTAGCGCACGGCCTTGACTGCCGCCGCCAGGTCGAACAACGTATCGAGCACGGCCTCGCAGCCATCCACCACGTCCTGCGGCAGCGGCACGATATCGGGGACGGCAAAGACATGGCAGCCGGCCGTAATGCCCGAGACGCAGCCGTTGCGAGAATCCTCGACCACGGCGCACTCCTCGGGAGCAAAGCCCGCGCGCTCGCAGGCAAGCAGATACATCTCGGGGTCGGGCTTGCCGTGCACGACGTCCTCGCCGCAGGTCACCGTTTCAAACTTGTCAAAAAGACCAACCATCTTAAGGTTGCGCTCGGCCGTAACGAGGCGCGACGACGTCGCCAGGCCCACGTGATAGCCCGCAGCCAGCAGCTCGTCTATGCACTCGGCGGCGCCGGCCTTAAGTTCCAGTTCGGTCTTGACCATCTCGTCGCGAATCTCCTTGTGGCGACGATAGATCGCCTCGGTGGTTTCATGGCTGCCGTAATGCTTATCAAGGATGTCCATAACATCGGGCAGCGTGCGGCCGATAAACTGATGGATCAGCGCTTCATCAATCGCGACCCCCAGCTCAGCAGCGCCCGCTTTCCATGCCTTGACGCCCAAACGCTCGGTATCGACCAGCGTTCCGTCCATGTCAAAAATAACAGCCTTGATCATATCGGTCCCCTCACCGGATTGCATTACTGCCACTCTACCGCACTTTACAAACTTGTATATAACGTATATAGCATATTGCACTTTCGTTACATAGATAGAAGTCTTATGGCAAGTAACGCATTAGGATTATAGTTTTCGATCGAGTACTCAACGATAAGGATCGTTTCATGATTTTAGACACCACGGCACCCGCAGAGGAGCTTCAAGACAAGCTATCGGCGCTCGAACAGCTGCTTTTGGCATACGGGCGCGTGGCTATCGGGTTTTCCGGCGGCGTTGACAGCAGCTTTTTGGCCGCCGTATGCGCCCGCATCATGCCTACCAACACCCTCCTCGTCCATCTCACCACGCCGCTCATCGGCACGCCCGAGCAGGCTTCGTTTGAGCGGGCGGTTGACGGGCAGGCCGATGAGGGGCCGCATTTTAAGCTCCCCGTGCTCAACCTCTCGGTCGATCAGCTGCAGCTCCCCCAGGTAGCCTGCAACGACGCCAACCGCTGCTACCACTGCAAGCGCGCCGGCTTTACCGCCATCGTCAACCATGCCAAGTCGCTGGGCTTTCCCACCGTCATCGACGGCAGCAACGCAAGCGACCGCGGCGACTACCGCCCCGGCATGCGCGCCGCCCAGGAGCTCGGCGTGCGCTCGCCGCTTATGGAGGTCGGCTTTACCAAGGACGAGGAGCGCGAGCTGCTACGCGCCTGGGGCTACCCCGTTTGGAACCTGCCGGCGGGAGCCTGTCTTGCCACGCGCGTCCCCACGGGCGAGAAGCTTACGCGCGAGAAAGTCGGTTTAATCCGCGCCTGCGAGGATTACTTGCACGATCTTGACCTGGCACAGGTACGCGCGCGCCTGATCGGCGGCTGCATGCATATCGAGGCCGCACCCGCAGATGTCGCCAAGATTTCCACCCTCGGCGGTGCCGCCGTCGACGACAAGGGCAAGACCCCGCTGCCCGCCGTTGTCGAGTCCGCGCTGCGCGAGCTGGGCTGCGACCATATCTCCCCCGAGGTCACCCCCTACATCCACGGCAACATGAACCTTTAAGTTACGCCGTTTAACCTATCAAAAGAGGACAGGTTTATTTTGGCAGGTTTTATCTGGGGAAATATCGCGGAGCCACCGCCTCTCTAGTATCCATCTAACTTCGAGAGACACTAGAGAGGCAACTCGGCTGCATCTACCTCTTCCGATAGCGGCGGTTGCGGCTCGTCGATGAACCCATTACTTCAATGAGTCCTTTATCCGCCATTTTTGGCAGATGGTAACGGACGGACGAAATCTTGACCCCCGATGCAACCGCTATTTCTCGCGCCGTCATATCCATTCCGGCGCTGAGAGCCTCCAGGATCCTATCCGCCGTCGAAGCTGACGATTCTCTGCTCATATCGATAATTTCAAACGCGTCTTTGCCACATTTTGACAGGACATGTTCATCGACAAGGTCCCCGCAGATCAGGCGAATGTCATCCGAATCCCACTTCAAAGCCTCTCGTATTTTTTGAACATCGCATACGCACCCATGCTCCCGCATAAACATGAGTAATGTTTCCTCGCGATGCGTCAGTTCGGTGTCCACATGGCCCTGAATCCACATGCGGTTTTCAGCAAGCTCCGCCCCGTGCCGGGAAAGCAGCACCGTAAACGAATCGGCCTTAACGATAAATTTCGGCCTGCCAAGCGAACGAGACTCCATCTCGCGAATCATAGCCGGGATGCCAGATCCCTGACTTTCCGCAACAGCCCCCTCAGCATGCTCTAACGGCGTCGCCCCCATCAGACTCATGAGCTTTGGGTTTCGGCAGCGCGATTCCCCGTCCGCAAGATTGTCCACCGTCTTTCCGCCCCAAAGCCCGCCGGGGTTTTTGATCTCTATTCTGTCTGGGTAGATATCGACGCTCACGGCCTGCCCCACAAACATGGGCGAATACTCTCGATGGATGCAGGCATTCGCCAAGGCCTCGCGCAAAACCTCCTGGGGTACTTCCCAATCTTCCCTTCTACCAGCGCCTCGCACTATCGCCGCTTTGCGCAAGTTTCGTCCGATCGCAGCGAGGGCATCTTCGATGCAAGCCGGAATCGGGCCATCGCACAACTGGCGGTCAATAAACCGGGGTTGCCCAGGAGCAGATTTTTCCACATCGGAATGAACGGCGACATCGATCATCAGCTTGGGATAGAACTGCTGGGGGTAAATTCCCGCCGACAGAAGCCCCGCGAGCTTCACATCCCCATCCTTTGTAGTGATATTGAGTCTGGCCAGCTGCTTTTCCAGCGTATCGGCCCCGCGCAAAACGCGCGGGGTCTGCAGCCGGCGATTTGCGATAATGGACCGCACGACATCCGGATCCAAATCCTCGACTGTTGCCTCCGAAACCACCGTACCGTCTGCATCACTCGGAAGCAACGCACTCTGTAGCTCATATAGCTCAGCGGGCGACATCTTGATATCTTTATCATCCACGCGCTTGTAGCTACCGTTCTGCACGCCGCGCGCGCCGATATAGCATGGCTTCGCTTTGAGCTCAAGTTCAAAGATGCGCACCAGAAGTACCTGGAGCCCGTCGACCTCGCCTCGATCAAGCTCATACCGCGGCGCATGGGTCACCACCGCCGCTGAGCCTCCGTCTCCGATACCCGAAACAAACTGGTCGCGCACCCTGTCGATAGCAAAGTTGGCAGAAGGAACAAATCCTTCGGCTTCGTTCAGGCCCAAAATAATGAGCCCGCCCGCAGTGTTCGCAAAAGCACTCACTGTCTCCCATACGTCTGCACTCAATTTATTCGTGCAGGCTTTAACTTCTACCGATGCGTCATCGGTCCCCCGCCTGCGAAGGCGCTCAACGATAAGGCCAAGAGGTTCATCCAACAGCATTGGCATTCCGTCTCTCTAAAACAATAGATTTATCTCTCTAAAGCTTAGTATATCTCTCTAACTTTAGAGAGATGAGCACCTTCTTTTAGAGAGATATTTAGAGAGATGTATCGAATTCACTGCTAGATTACCTAAGGCCATCTCTCTAACCGATTTTTTCTTTAGAGAGACATTTAGAGAGACAAGCGTAATCTCTCTAACCATGGGCGCCGCTCTTTAAAGCGTACACATCCCAACCGTGTCCTAAGTTGCGGCGGGCATTGCCCCGCCAACCCGCCAAAAGAGGACAGGTTTATTTTGGCAGGTTTTATCTGGGAAAACGCAAGCGGGGCCACGCCGAAGCTACCGTCATCAACCTCGGCGCATACCTTTAGCTCACGGCCTTGACCGCCGCCCCCAGATCGAACAACGTATCGAGTACCGTCTCGCAGCCGTCCGCCACGTCCTGCGGCAGCGGCACGATATCGGGAACGGCAAAGACGTGGCAGCCGGCCGTGATGCCCGAGACGCAGCCGTTGCGGGAATCCTCGACCACGGCGCACTCCTCGGGAGCAAAGCCCGCGCGCTCGCAGGCGAGCAAGTACATCTCGGGGTCGGGCTTGCCATGCACGACGTCCTCGCCGAAGGTCACCGTTTCAAACTTGTCAAAGAGGCCGACCGTCTTGAGGTTGCACTCAGCCGCAACGCGGCGCGACGACGTCGCAAGGCCCACGTGATAGCCCGCAGCCAGCAGCTCGTCGAGGCACTCGGCGGCGCCGGCCTTAAGCTCCAGGTCGGTCTTGGCCATCTCAGTGTGAAGCTCAATGTTGCGGGCAAAAATCGCGTCGGCGGTTTCGCCCTTGCCGTAATGTGCCTCAAGGATGTCCTTAACATCGGCATTCGAACGGCCGATAAACTGATGGATTAACGCATCATCAATCGTGATCCCCAGCTCGGCAGCGCCCACCTTCCATGCCCTCATGTCCAAACGCTCGGTATCGACCAGCGTTCCGTCCATGTCAAAAATGACAGCCTTGATCATATCGGCCCCCTTCGCCGGCTTGCGTTACCGCAACCCCACCCCACTTTGCAACTTGTATATAACGTATATATCATATCGCGCCAAGCTGCTGAAAAGGGACAGGTTTATTTTGGCAGGTTTTATCTGGAAAAACGACCTGCAGCGTCTCCTGCTAGACTGGTAGATTCCGAACCGTCCATCCAGGAGCCTCAATGCCGCGCAAATCCGCCTACAAGCAAGTACTTTCCATCGGCACCGCCGTGGTGCTGGGGTTTGCGCTGTTTACGGGATCGCTCGACGGGGCGCCCAAGCTGCTCTCGCCGCAAAGCGACGAGCAGGCGGCGGCTCTGGCCGAGAAGCAAAGCGAGAGCCCCAACCGCACCGACGACGAAGCAGACCTGGTTGCCCGGCTCGAATCGGGGACGGCAAGCTCCTCGGATTCCAAAGGCGGCCAAAGCACCGGCGATGGCTCCGAATCCACCACAACCGGCACCGCTGGCGATGTCTCTTCGAACGCCACCCCCATCGACGAAGTGGAAAACCCCGATCTCGACCGCGCGCGCGGCGTATACCTCACCAGCATTCCCGACTACGCCGGCAACCCCTACGTTGCCCTTCGCGCCGATGGCACGCACCCGCTCGGCACACCGTCGTTCACGCTCGATGAATACGAGCGGGCCACCGAAGAAGGATGCTTTAAGAAGTTCTCAAAGCTCGACAGCCTGGGCCGTACCCGCAAAGCACTCGCCTGCATAGGACCCGAATCGCTCGGTCAGGGTAAGCGCGGCGATATCTCGCGTATCCATCCTGCCGGTTGGCACCAGCAGCGCTACGACTTTATTCCAGGCCAGAGCCTCTACAACCGCTGCCACCTCATCGCCTGGTCGCTCTGCGGCGAAAACGCCAATCGCAAGAATCTCCTCACCGGCACGCGCTATCTCAACGAAACGGGCATGCTGCCGTTTGAAGAGCAGATCCTCGGCTACATCCGCGACACGGGCAACCACGTGCTCTACCGCGTCACGCCCATGTATAACGAAGAGGAACTCGTCTGCCGCGGCGTTCGCCTCGAGGCACAATCGGTCGAGGACCACGGCAAAACGCTGTGCTTCCACGTGTACTGCTACAACCTGCAGCCGCATGTGCAGATCGACTACGCCACCGGCCGCAACCAGGCCTCGGGGGACTAACCCCTCAGCACGACAAGAACCGATTTGCATCCCCCAGGGATCAAAAAGGGCCGCTCCGGATCACCCAGAGCGGCCCTTGCATCAACATGCGTGGCGCAGGCAAAACCACACGTTACTTGGCGCGGCCCTCCTCATAGCGCTCGACCAGCTTGGCCTGAACGTCATAAGGCACCTGCTCATAGCCTGCGGGCTTCAT
>CAUDYH010000005.1 GCA_958453575.1 uncultured Collinsella sp. | reverse complement strand
GATTTTGGAGGCCAGCATGGATCTGTTTCTTGAGACTCCGCAGCAACAAGCTGAGCGCATGCTGCGTCAGCAGCAACGACTCATGGAGATGCAAATGCAAGGGGCGGCAGTCCAGCCCTTTGCGCAAAATGTCGTGCCCGCTGCTGTACCTGCAGCTGTGCCCGGGTGTGAATCGGCACCAGAGGCCTATTCCGTACAGCAAGATTCATATGCGCAGGAGCTCGCGTTCGACAAGCATCGTGCGCGTCGCCGTCGCTGGGCCCAGCGCCTGCGTACGCTGGCGATGATCGTGCTGATTCCGCTGGGGCTCGCGACAATCTTCTTGGCCTCATATGCCCTCACGTGCATCCTCAACGGCGCCTCGCCCAATGAGGTGCTCCAACATCTAGCGGCCCTGGGCCAGCGCCTAGATGACGTCATAACAACCATCCGCGCCGGCTGGGAGAGTTAGCGTTTTAGCGTCCGCGGCTCTAAGAGAAATTTGTCTGCAAGGCAGTGAGTGATCCGTGTGTGTGGCGGGGTAAGATTGATCGCGGTTTTGATTGATGATCGATTGGGTTTGTTGGGCGGAGTTTATGTCTGCAATTGATATTGCACTTATTGTGATTGCTTTGGTGGCGGTGGGGGTCGCTGCGGCCTGTGCCCTGCAGCTCAAGGGCCTTCGTGCCGAGTTGCGGGAGCGTGGCGGCAACGACGCGGAGACGCTCGCGGCGCTCGAGCAGGCCAACAGCACGCTCGATGCCCTCAACGTCGCGCTGGCAGAAACCCGCCGCACGGCAAACGCCATCGCGCAGCAGCAGACGACCGACGCCGCCGTGGAGCAGCAGCGCTACCTGACCATTGCACGCGAGTTCTCACAGGCCGGCGACCGTATGGATGACCTGCGTCGCGAGACGGCTCAGCAGCTCGGCGCCAACCGCGAGGGTATCGAGCACCGCCTGGACAAGGTGCGCGAGACGGTCGATGCCCAGCTGGGCGCCATCCGCAAGGATAACAACGTGCAGCTCGACCAGATGCGCGCGACGGTGGACGAGAAGCTCTCCCGTACGCTCAACGATCGTTTGTCCGCATCGTTTAAGCAGGTGAGCGACCAGCTCGAGGCCGTGTACAAGGGGCTGGGCGACATGCAATCTATCGCCACCGGCGTGGGCGACCTTAAGCGCGTGCTGGGCAATGTGAAGGCGCGCGGCATTTTGGGCGAGGTGCAGCTGGGCGCGATCCTGGCGGACATCCTTACGCCCGACCAGTATCTGGAAAACGTTGCCACCAAGCCTGGCGCCTCGGAGCGTGTTGAGTTTGCCGTCAAGCTGCCGGTAGACGAGGGCGATCCCGTGCTGCTGCCGATTGACTCCAAATTCCCGGGCGACGCGTACGAGCATCTGCTCGACGCCCAGGAGTCGGGCGACGCGGAAGCCGTCGCCGCTGCGCGCAAGACGCTCGATGCGATGGTCAAACGCGAGGCAAAGGACATCTGCGAGAAGTACCTGAGCGTGCCCGCGACGACCAACTTTGGCATTCTGTTCGTGCCGTTTGAGGGCCTGTACGCCGAGGTCGTCAGTCGCCCCGGGCTTATCGAGATCCTGGGCCGCGACTATCACGTCAACGTTGCCGGCCCCAGCACCATGGCGGCCATCCTTAACAGCCTGCAGATGAGCTACCAGACGTTTAGGCTGCAAAAGCGCACCGACGACGTGCTGCGCGTGCTTTCCGCCGTCAAGGCCGAGCTGCCGCGCTATCAGGCGGCGCTGCGTCGCGCCCAACAGCAGATCGAGACCGCGGGAAAGACGGTCGAGGGCATCATCACCACGCGCACCAACGTCATGGAGCGCAAGCTCAAGGACATCGACGCCCTGGAGGATGCCGACGAGGCCGACGCGATCTTGGGGCTCACATCCGCGGGCCTGCCCGCAGACCAAGAAGACAAGGACTAGCCGTGCCTGACGGCGGGGCGTCTGCGCAAGCGCGGAGCGCGGGCGCTTTTCGTGTCGTACGTGCCTGAAGCGCGCTTTAGTGTGCAACAATGGCGGTTCGCCCTATCAGACGCGAAAGGAAGCCTATGTCTCAGAAAAGCACCAGTCCGCTCAAGCGCTCCACCGTGCGCCGCACGTTGCAGCGTTTTTGGGATGTCACGCGCACACAGCCGCTGATCGTCTTTCTCTCGGTATTCTCGTCGGCGGGCTATATCTTTTTGCTTACGTTTGCCAACACTTACGTGATGGCGCTTATCGTCGACCGCGTCCAGGCCGGCCCCGTGGCAGGCGACCAGGTGTTTGAGGTCTTTAGTCCCTATATTCTGGCGCTCGTGCTCGTTAACCTGGTAGGCCAGATCCTCTCCAAGCTGCAGGACTACACCGTCTACAAGCTCGAGATTGCGGGCAACTATCACCTGGCGCGCTTGTGCTTCGATACGCTTTCCAACCAATCCATGACATTCCACACCAGTCGATTTGGCGGATCGCTTGTGAGCCAGACGAGCCGGTTTATGAGCGGCTACACGGGCCTGGTGGACGTGACGGTGTATTCGCTCATCCCCACTATCACCTCGGTTGTCTGCACGGTGGCGGCGCTCGCCCCGGTGGTGCCCGCATTTACCGTGATCCTGGTGGGCATCATGGTCGTCTACATCGCGTTTGTCTGGCTTATGTACAAGCGCATCATGCCGCTTTCGGCCGCGACGTCCGCCGCGCAGAACAAGCTGTCGGGCGTGCTGTCCGACGCGGTCACGAACATCCTGGCCGTCAAGACCTGCGGGCGCGAGGACTTTGAGCGCGACCTATTCGATACCGCCGACCGTGCCGCGCGCGATGCCGAAACGGTATCGATGCACGCCATGATGCAACGCAACTTTACGACCTCGGGCCTTATCGTCATTACCATGGCCGTGGTGAGTGTGTTCGCCGCGGGTGGCAACGCGTGGTTTGGCATTTCGGCCGGCGCGCTCGTCATGATCTTTACCTACACGTACAACCTCACTATGCGTCTGAACTACGTGAGCTCCATGATGCAACGTATCAACCGCGCGCTGGGCGACGCCGCCGAGATGACGCGCGTGCTGGACGAGCCGCGTCTGGTGGCAGACGACGCGCATGCCTCCGAGCTCAAGGTGCGCGAGGGCGCAATTGATTTTGAGCACTTGAGCTTTGCATACCGTGACGCCGCGGCGGGCGAGAACGTGTTCGACGACCTGACGCTCCATGTGGCGGCGGGCCAGCGCGTGGGCCTGGTGGGCAAATCGGGCTCGGGCAAGACGACACTCACCAAGCTGCTGCTTCGCCTGGACGACGTGCAGGGCGGCCGCGTGCTCGTGGACGGCCAGGATGTCTCGCGCTGCACGCAGCAGAGCCTGCGCCGCCAGGTTGCCTACGTGCCGCAGGAGGCGCTGCTGTTCCACCGCTCCATTCGCGAGAATATCGCCTACGGACGCCCCGACGCCACCGACGAGCAGATTCGCGAGGCGGCTCGCTTGGCTAATGCGACTGAGTTTATCGACCGCCTGCCCCGCGGCTTTGACACCATGGTGGGCGAGCGCGGCGTTAAGCTTTCGGGCGGTCAACGCCAGCGCGTGGCCATTGCCCGCGCCATCCTCACCGATGCGCCGATTCTGGTGCTCGACGAGGCAACGTCTGCCTTGGACAGTGAGTCCGAGGCGCTGGTGCAGGAAGCGCTCGAGAACCTGATGCGCGGCCGCACCTCCATTGTGGTGGCGCACCGCCTGTCCACCGTGGCGGCGCTCGATCGCATCGTGGTGCTGGCGGACGGCGAGATTGTCGAGGACGGCACGCATGCGCAGCTCGTCGAGGCGGGCGGTGAGTACTCAAGCCTGTGGAGCCGCCAGACCGGCGCATTTTTGGAGGCTTAAGGTCCCCGTACGTGGGACAATCGTTTTTGTGAAGTTATGTTTCTGCCGATCCGAGGAGTCGTTATGCCACGCGAGACCAATGCCGCCAAACGCGAGCGCGCCGTTGAGGTGTGCGAGCGCCTTAACCGTCGCTATGGCCCGGTCGAGTGCTTTTTGGACCACGAGAATCCCTTTAGGCTACTTATCTCGGTACTGCTCTCGGCTCAGACGACCGACGCGCAGGTCAACAAGGTGACGCCCCAACTATTTGCCCAGTGGCCCACGTCCGAGGCCATGGCCGGGGCAAGTGTGACCGATGTGGCCGAGACCATCAAGTCACTCGGCTTTTACAAGAGCAAGGCCAAGCACGCCGTGGAGGCCGCGCAGATGATCGTTGCCGATTACGGCGGCGAGGTACCGGCCGACATGAAGGAGCTCGTCAAGCTGCCGGGTGTGGGACGTAAAACGGCGAACATCGTGCTCAACGTGGGGTTTGGCATTGTCGAGGGCATCGCGGTCGATACGCACGTCAACCGCATCGCGCACCGCCTGATGCTGAGCCCCAAGACGCATGCCAAAGAGCCGCTCAAGACCGAGCAAGATCTGCTCAAGATTCTGCCGCACGAGTATTGGGGATCGGTCAACCACCAGTGGATCACCTTTGGTCGCGAGATCTGCGACGCCCGCAAACCCAAGTGTGACGAGTGTCCGCTGGCAGATTTGTGCCCCAGCGTGCGCGTGGCGGGGTAGGGCGGAACGCATCTTCGTCTGGCGTTTTTTGCGGGGCTGGGTTTGCCCTTGAGCCGGAGTCCTCTCCATGCGCTACCATGACAGACAATGTATTTGACGTACGACCCGCCGAGCTTGCCCCGGCGGGCTTTTGGCGTTGCGATGCCGGAGGAACAGCATGCTCATTCACCGTATAGCCGCGCAGCTCTACACTGCCGAGGCGCTGCAGACCGTCGAGGCCGGACTCGATGCCGGCGAGGACGTGACGCTGGCCGTGTCGCAGTCGGGCCGCACGCTCATGGCGGCAGCTCAGTTTGCGCGCCGTCCGCGTCCCACGGTCTACATCGTGAGCGGCGAGGACGCGGCCGATCGCGCCGCGCGCAGCCTGGCCGCCTATGTGGGTCTGGCGCATGTGTGCCGCTTTCCCGAGCGCAAAGACTATCCATGGCGTGAGCAGGCGCCCGACGACGCCGAGGTGGCCCAACGCTGCGAGGCTTTAGGGCGCATCGTGCGCGGCGATAACTGCATCATGGTCGCCTCGGCCCGCGCGCTACTGCGTTGCGTGCCGCCGGTCGAGAGCCGCTATTGGGAGTCCACCACCTTTGCGGTGGGCGAGGAGATTCCCTTCGACGAGGTGCCGCAGCGCCTGGTGGGCATGGGCTACACCAATGCCGGCGCCGCCGACGCGCCCGGTCTGTTCCGCGTGCACGGCGATACCGTCGAGGTGTTCCCCGCGCAGGAAAAAGCACCCGTGCGCATTGAGTTCTTTGGCGACGAGATCGACCGCATCCGCCGCATGGTGAGCTCTACGGGTCAAACCATCGGCAACGAGGACAGCATCGAGATCTTCCCGTGCCGCGAGCTGGCGCTCACCGACGAGGCCGTCCACAACATGCATGTGGCGCTCTATCGCGCCAGCCAGAGCGATAGCAAGCTGGCGGCGCTGCTCGAGATGGTGGACGCGCGCATCGTCACGCCCGAGCTCGACCGCTTTTTGCCGGTGATGTACGGCCAGACCGTGAGCCCGTTGGCGCACGTGAGCGGCAAGGCGCTTGTGGTCCTGTCCGAGCCGCGCTCGCTGTTCGATGACTGCCTGCGCGCCTACGAGGATATCGAGGCCCGTGCCGGCGAGGCGGGGATTGACCGTCTGGACGGCCTGTACGTGCGTGCCCAACAGCTCGACTTTGGTGCTCAGCAGCGCCTGAACTACGTGAGCCTGATTCGTGCCGGCGGTGCGGTTACAGCCGAGCTCAAGATTGAGCAGCCGGCCATTGCGGGCTCGGACAATCGCTTTATGACGCGCATTCAGGAGGTCGTGGGCAAGCGCTATGCCTGCGTGTTTGCCATTCCCGACCGCGGTGCGCGCGAGTCGATGGAGCTCACCTTTGGCGACGAGGGCATCACCTTTGAGGAGTCGCTGACGGCCGCCCCCGAAAACGCCGGCGTTATCGGCGACCGCGTGCGCGTGGCGGCGGCGGATTCTGACGACCGTGCTGCTCGTCAGGCGGCCCATGCTTCGATTCGCGAGCGCCATGCCGACGCGCTCAACGCCCGCTCGCTCGAGGCGGGCGCGGCCCAGGCTGCCGCTGGTGCCGCCGTGCCCACCATCTCGCGCGGACGCGTGACCTTTGTGGATGCCGCTCTACCGCAGGGCGTGGTGGTGCCCGATGCCAATCTGGCCGTGTTCTCGATCGCCGACCTCAACGCCCGCATGGACGCCAACCGCGCGCGCAGCCGCCGCAAGGTCGACATTACGCAGATCACCTTCCCCTTTAAGCCGGGCGACTACGTGGTGCACGCAACGCATGGCATCGCGCTCTTTAGCGAGATCGCGCGCCAGGAAGTGGGCGGCAAGGAGCGCGACTACTTCTTGCTGGAATACGCCGACGGCGACAAACTCTATGTGCCGCTCGAGCAGGTCGACCGCATCACGCGCTATGTTGGCCCCGACGGCGATAAACCGCGCTTGACCAGGCTCAACACCGCCGACTGGACGCGTGCCACCAACAAGGCGCGCAAGAATGCCAAAAAGCTGGCGTTTGACCTGGTCGACCTGTATACGCGCCGCTCTTCGATTACCGGTATCGCCTGTCCGCCCGATACGCCCGAGCAGATTGAGATGGAGGAGAGCTTCCCCTACGACGAGACGCGCGACCAGCTGGAGGCTATTGCCGACATTAAGGCGGACATGGAGGCACCCAAGCCCATGGACCGCCTGCTGTGCGGCGACGTGGGCTTTGGCAAGACCGAGGTCGCCCTGCGCGCAGCGTTTAAGTGCGTGGACTCCGGCCGCCAGGTCATGGTACTCTGCCCCACGACTATTCTTGCCCAGCAGCACTACGAGACGTTCTTTGAACGCTTTGCCCCGTTTGGCCTTGAGGTCGAGGTGCTCAGCCGCTTTCGCACGCCGGCGCAGCAAAAGCGCGCGCTCAAGGCGTTTGCCGAGGGCACGATCGATGTGCTGATCGGCACACACCGTCTGCTTTCGGCCGACGTGAACCCCAAGAACCTGGGCCTGGTGATCATCGACGAGGAACAGCGCTTTGGTGTGCAGCACAAGGAGCAGCTCAAGAACCTGCGCGAGCAGATCGACGTGCTCACGCTCTCGGCCACGCCCATCCCGCGTACCATGCAGATGGCCACGAGCGGCGTGCGCGACATGAGCCTGATCACCACGCCGCCGACCGGGCGCCGTCCCGTGATTGTGCACGTGGGGGAGTACGACCCCGACGTGGTGAGCGCGGCGATTCGCCTGGAGGTGGGTCGCGGCGGCCAGGTGTACTACGTGTCCAACCGCGTCAAGACCATCGACGACGCCGTGGCGCGCGTGCACGAGGCCGCGCCCGAGGCGCGCGTGGGCGTGGCGCACGGCAAGATGAGCCCGCGCGAGGTCGAGGACGTGATGATCGAGTTTGCGACCAAAAAGATCGACGTGCTCATTGCCACGACCATCGTGGAGAGCGGTATCGACAACGCGTGCGCCAACACGCTCATCATCGAGGATTCGCAGCGCCTGGGCCTAGCACAGCTCTACCAGCTCAAGGGCCGTGTGGGCCGCTCGGCCACGCAGGCCTACGCATACTTTATGTTCCCGGGCGAGCTGCCGCTCACCGAGGAGGCAACGGCGCGCCTGACTGCACTTTCCGAGTTCCAGGACCTGGGCAGCGGCATGCGCATCGCCATGCGCGACCTGGAGATTCGCGGCGCCGGCTCGCTCATGGGTGCCGAACAGCACGGTAACCTATCGAGCGTGGGCTTTGACCTGTTTACGCAGATGCTGGGTCAGGCCGTGGCCGAGGCGCGCGGTGACGACGATGCCGGCGTGGAGGCGGCGAGCGTGGGCATTAACCTGCCGGCCGATTACTTCTTGTCCGAGGAGTACCTGCCGGCGGTGGACCAGCGCGTGCTCGTGTACCGCAAGCTCGCGGCGGCCGAGGACCTGGAGAGCATCGACGAGGTACAGGAAGAGACCGAGGCCGCGCATGGCGAGCTGCCGTTGGCGGGACTCAATCTGTTCAACCGCGCGCGTATCCGTATCCGCGGCGAGCGCTTGGGGCTCGAGAGCGTCACGCTCAGCGGCGGGCGCATCACGTTTTTGGGCGTCGACGTGCCCAAGAAGGTGGCCTTTGAGTTCAAGAATCGCTATGGCGCGGTGAACTTCCCCAAGAGCCGCAAGCTGTCGGTGCCTTACAAGGCGGGCGCCGGTGCGGGCAGCGGCCTGGGCCGCGGTCTCGACGCCAACGACGGCACCGGCCCCGTGGCCGCGGCGCTCATGCTGCTGCAGCAGCTGGGTGCTACTGACGATGACTAACAAGTAAGTCGGTGGGACAAAGTTATCAGTAGTTTTTGTCCCAGGTGCGATAGTCGCATCGAGCCTGTCAGCGCAAGCGACCCTGGGACAAAACTACTGATAGCTTTGTCCCGCCACGTTGCGGGTCGACCCTTCGCCCGATGGAAAGGAAAGCATGTTCGGGTACATCTACAAGAAAGACGCCGCTGCCATTGCGGTTGTCCTGTGCCTTTGTCTGGGCGTGGGCAGCTTTTTCGATTATCAGATCTCGAGCGCGCTGTTCAACATCGGCAGCATGTACGGCCGCTTTATCGAGGCCGCCGGCGAGCTGCCGTTTGAGCTGACGGCGAGCGTCGCGGGCGTTATGCTCGTGCGCGCGGTGCGTCCCGACTCCAGGGGGAGCAAATGGCTCGCCGTGCTCGGCATCCTCGTCAACGTTGGCCTGGCCGGCTACGAGATCGTCTCGTCCCTGAAGGTTGGCGGCAAACTCATCGCTGTCCAGTTGGTGCTGACGTTTGTGCTGGTCATCGCTGCCAACCTTGTCGTCTATCGCCTCACGCGCGACACCGACTCCGACGAGCTCGCGCGCTGGGCGCTGATGGTGCTTGCCGTGTGGGTCGCTCAGGCCATCATCCTCAACGTGGTTGTCAAGCCGCTGTGGTCGCGCCCGCGCATGCGCGTGATCGAGGTCACACCGGGGCTCAATTTTCAGCCGTGGTGGGTAATCGGCAACCCCGACAAGTGGAGCTATATTGCGGCCGGCGTAATCAAGGACGGCTTTAAGTCGTTCGCGAGCGGGCACACCGCGCATGCGGCAATCGGCCTTATGCTTGCGGGGCTTCCCGCGGCGGCCTTTACGGAAAAGCCTTCGCGTCGTCGCGTGGTCTTTTGGGTGGCGGCGGCCGTCGCGGCGCTCGTCGCCTTTGGCCGTATCGTTGCACACTTTTTGACTGACGTGAGCTGCGGCTTTGCCCTGGTGTTGGCACTTGAGTGCCTTGCCGCGCGCGTTGCCTATCCTCACGGCGTACAATAGCCCCGTTTGAATCATCTGGACGATACCTGGTAAGAGAGGATTGCCATGCTCGCGTTCAACAACGACTATTCCCACGGCGCACACCCGGCGGTACTGCAGGCGCTCGTCGACACCAACATGGAGCCGCAGCCCGGCTACGGCACCGATGCGCATACCGAGCGCGCCAAGCAGCTGATCCGCGAGGCCTGTCAGGCTCCCGATGCCGACGTATTTTTGCTGGTGGGCGGCACGCAGACCAACGCGACGGTGATTGACATGCTGCTCGCGCCGTACGAGGGCGTGGTTGCCGCCGAGACCGGCCACGTTGCCTGCCACGAGGCGGGCGCCATCGAGTTTGGCGGCCACAAGGTGCTCACCATTCCCGGCTACGAGGGCAAGATGCACGCCGAGGATCTCGAAAACTATATCCAGGTGTTCTACGAAAACGAGAGCTGCGAGCACATGGTGTTTCCGGGCGCCGTGTACGTGAGCCTGTCGACCGAGTACGGCACGCTGTACTCCAAGGCCGAGCTGGCCGAGATTTATGTGGTGTGCCAGAAGCGCGAGATTCCGCTGTTTGTGGATGGCGCCCGCCTGGCCTATGCGCTGGCAGCCGATGAGTGCGACATTACCCTGCCCGAGCTGGCGCAGCTGTGCGACGTGTTCTACATCGGCGGCACCAAGTGCGGCGCGCTTTGCGGCGAGGCTGTGGTGTTCTGCGGCATGCACGCTCCGGCGCATCCCATTCCGCGTATTAAGCAGCACGGCGCGCTGTTGGCCAAGGGCCGCCTGACGGGCGTGCAGTTTGAGGCGCTCTTTACCGATGGCCTGTATTTTGAGATTGGTCGACAGGCGATTCAGACGGCCCAGGCGCTGCGTCGTGTGCTGCACGAGCGCGGCTACCAGTTCTTTTTGGAGACGCCCACAAACCAGCAGTTCGTGATTTTGCCCAACGAGGACATGGCCCGCATTCGCGAGCATGCGGCGATCGAGTACTGGGAAAAGTACGACGATACCCACACGGTGGTGCGCTTTTGCACCAGCTGGGCCACGACGCAGGAGGACATCGACGCGCTGGCGGCTGTCCTGTAGCCTGATGTAATGACGAGGGGCCGCCTTGCGCTGGGTTTGGCGCAAGGCGGCCTTTGTTTTTGAGAGAGAAGGGTTGTATGACCGAGATGTCCGAGCCGGCGATTCGCCTGGCGACGCCCGAAGACGCGCCGGCGTTGCTTGCCATCTATGAGCCGTATGTGCGCCAGACGGCGATTACCTGCGAATACGAGGTGCCGAGCGTTGAGGAGTTCGCCGGGCGCATCGAGCGTACGCTCAAGCGCTATCCGTATCTGGTGATGGAGCTGGACGGGCGTCCGGTAGGCTATGCCTATGCGAGTCCGCTCAACAGCCGCGAGGCATACGACTGGTCGGTCGAGACGTCGATTTACCTGGCACGCGACGTGCGCCACGGCGGGCTGGGCCGCAAGCTGCACGATGCGCTCAAGCAGTGCCTGATCGCGATGGGCATCACCAACATGTGCGCGCTCATCGCCGTGCCGCACGACAAGGACGACGAGTATCTAACGCACAACAGCCAGGACTTCCATGCCCATATGGGATATCGCTTGGTGGGTGCTTTCGACCGCTGTGCCCAAAAGTTCGGCCGCTGGTACGACATGTGCTGGATGGAGCTGGTCCTGGCCGAGCGCACCCCCAACCAGCCCAAACCAACCTGGTTCCCCGACCTCCTCGCCTAAAACCACCACAAAGGTGCCTATCCCCATTGTGGTGGTTAGCCGATGGGCTCGGTGTATTTGGCGCGGTCGGTGCGCTGGATGCGCTTGGAGATATGGAGCGGGCGGCCGTCGGTGTCGTAGACGTAGTCGGTGATTAGGATCAGCGCCTGCCCGCGCTCGACGTTGAGCAAAAACGCCTCGTTTTGCGAGGCATAGCACACCTCAAAGGTCTTATGCCCCTGCGCCGGCGTACGATGGAACTCCTGGCGCAGCGTGGCGTAGAGCGAACCGTTGATATCGCGATCGATGAGCGACCCAAAGCTTGGCGGCAGATAGGTGGTCTCCAGGCACAGCGGCGCGTCGTCCAGGTAGCGCAGGCGGACAAGTTTGACGAGCTTGCTGCCCGCGGCGGCGTCAAAGAACTTAGCTATGCTGCCGGCCGCCTTGGTAAAGCCCGAGTCCACCGTGCGCGTGGTGGGCTTCATGCCCTGGCCTTCGACCTGCTTGGTATAGCTCGAAAACACCAGGTTGTTCTCGTGGAGCGCGGGCGTGTCGGCCACAAAGGTGCCACGTCCGCGCTCGGTGCGCACCAGGCCCTCGTCAACTAACACCTTAAGCGCGTGGCGCACGGTGCTGCGCGACAGCCCCGATTCGTCCATGAGCTCCATCTCGGACGGCAGCTTGTCTCCGCGTGCGTAGGCGCCGGCGGCGATGCGGTCACGCAGCGTACTCGCCAGACGCTCGTATTGGGCCAAGTTCATTTTTGACGAAGTGCTCATGCGAACAACCTATATCTAACTTGTATGCTTACTGAACCAAGCATGTATCCAACATGACAACAAAACCGCTGGTAATGGATTGTCGAAAACTTTACCAGCAAAATTTCTAAGACAAATATAGCATACAACTAGTCGACATAACCAAAACGTGTATGTAACTTGTATGCCATCGAGAGCATCAAACGAGAAGAAAGGCTGATGCACGATGACTACTCAGGAACAGGTTAAGGACGTCGTCTCCCAGGTTTTGGCTGACAAGGCAGACAAGGGCGGCATCAAGCGCGTCGTGTGGATTGGCGCCGGTGGATCCAACGGCGGCAACTATCCTGCCCAGTACTTTATGGAGCACGAGGCCACGCAGGTCGTGAGCTCCAGCTACACCAGCAACGAGTTCGTGCACGCCACGCCTGCCTACGTCAACGAGAACACCCTGGCCGTCGTCGTGTCCATGCGCGGCACCAAGGAGACCATCGTCGCCGCCCAGGTCGCCAAGGACCACGGCGCCAGCACCATCGCCATCTATGTTGACGAGTCCGGCCTCACCGAGGTCTGCGACTACAAGATCCAGTACGACAGCCTGGCCATCGACGAGTCCTGCATGGGCCGCACCAACTCCGCCGTCGTGACCATGATTGCTATGGAGCTTACGCAGCAGACCGAGGGCTATGCCGAGTACGAGACCGCTATGGCCGCCTTCGACTTGGTCGACCCCATCTATCGCAAGGCTGTCGAGTACACCCGTCCGCTCGCTGCCAAGTGGGCCGAGCAGAACGCCGACAAGCCCTGCATCAACGTTATGGCTCAGGGCCCGCTCTTTGGTGCCGCCTACGTCTTTAGCATCTGCAACGTGCAGGAGATGCTGCAGATCGACTCTTGCACCATCAACACCTGCGACTTCTTCCACGGTCCCTTCGAGATCCTGGACAAGCGTACCTCGCTGTTCCAGCTCATCAGCGTCGGCCGCAGCCGCTGCAACGACGAGCGCGGCATTCGCTTTGTCAACCAGTACGGTGGTGAGCGTGTCTACCAGCTCGACGCCAAGGAGCTCGGCCTCAACGACATCAAGGACAGCGTGAGCGAGTACTTCAACCACCTGATCTTTGCCCCGATCCTCAACAACGTCTACATGCGTGCACTCTCCGCCGTCACCCACAAGGACTACATGACGCGCCGTTACATGTGGAAGCTGGATTACTAAGGGATAGAGCGGCCTAACAGCCCAATACCCCTCATGAGTTGCGGTGGAATAGTTCCTGTTTGGGAGCGTGAAGCCTCTGTTTGAGAACTATTTCACCGCAACTGCTAGAGCGGCACTTGGGGACGTTCCCTTTCTGCCGGC
>CAUDYH010000004.1 GCA_958453575.1 uncultured Collinsella sp. | reverse complement strand
TGCCGCCATGGTCGACGGGCAGCTGCGTCGTGACGTGATGAGCGACATCGTTTTGCTCAAGATTATCGGCATGCGCCCTGTTATCGTACACGGTGGCGGCAGGGCCATCAACGAGGCGCTGAGCCATTACGATATTCCCGTCGAGTTTAAGAACGGGCAGCGCGTGACCACGCCGGCGACTATGGATATCGTGCGCGAGGTGCTGGGCGGCAAGGTCAACCAGGAGCTGGTTGCTGCCATCAACCAGCACGGCAACCTGGCTGTGGGCGTGTCGGGCAGCGATGCCGGCACGCTTATCGCCGAGCCACTCGACCCAGAGCTCGGCCGCGTAGGCAAGGTCACGCACGTCAACACCGACTATATCGAGCGCTTGCTCGATAGCGAGTACATCCCCGTTATCGCCACGGTCGCGGCGGGGGAGGACGGCGGCTTCTTCAACATCAACGCCGATACCGCCGCCGGTGCCGTTGCGGCAGCGCTCCACGCGCACAAGGCGATCTTTTTGACCGACGTCGACGGCCTGTACAAGGACTTTAGCGATAAAGACTCACTCATCTCCAACCTAACACTCGACGAGGTTAACGAAATGCTCTACGGCGGCGAGGTCGATAAGGGCATGATTCCCAAGCTGCGCGCGGCCGTCGATGCGCTTGCCGGCGGCGTATTTCGCGCTCACATCATCGACGGCACCACGCCGCATTCGCTGCTGCTGGAGCTGCTGACCGATGCCGGCGTCGGCACCGTGATCCATTCCACCGAGACGGCTTACGAGTTCGATACGCATCCGCATCCGCTTTCGACGTTTGCTGCGCGTCTGACCGAGAACCTCGACGAGGTCGAGAAGCTTCAGACGGTCTAACTGACCCGCAGCCGCCCCATTTCTGCACCCATAGGCCTGCGCCGTCCGGCGCTCAACGAAAGGCATCCCATGTCACTTGCAGCTCAGCAATCGCTTGAATCCCATTACGTTATGCATACCTTTGGCCGCTCTCCGGTCGAGTTTGTCGAGGGTCACGGCATGAAGCTCACCGGCGACGATGGTCGTGAGTACCTCGACTTTCTTGCCGGCATCGGCGTGTGCAGCCTAGGTCATGGCGACCCGGCTGTGCTCTCGGCGCTCGAGGCACAGACCAAAAAGCTCATGCATGTCTCCAATTACTTCTACATCGAGCAGCGTGGACAGGTCGCGGCGCTGCTGTCCAAGCTTGCCAACGACGACTTAGATGGTGCACGCGTGCTTGCCGATGCCATTGCCGCCGGCGATGAGACCACGGCAGCTGCTCTTGGTGCCCCGGCTGCGGATGAGCAGGTTTGGGAGACCTTCTTTGCCAACTCCGGCGCCGAGGCCAACGAGGGCTCGATGAAGCTCGCGCGCCTGTACGCCAAGCGTGCCGGTAACGGCGGCAACACTATCGTGTGCATGCGCGGCGGCTTCCACGGCCGTACGCTCGAGACCATTGCCGCCACCATGCAGGATTGGCTGCAGGATAGTTTCCGCCCGCTGCCGGGTGGCTTTGTGGCCTGTACGCCCAACGATATCAATGAACTGCGTGCGATCTTTAAGCAGCTGGGGAGCGAAATATGTGCCGTGATGCTCGAGCCGATCCAGGGTGAGAGTGGCGTGCACCCCATGACCGAGGAGTTTATGGCGGCAGCGCGCGACCTGGCACACGAAGTGGGCGCCGTGCTTATCGCCGACGAGGTCCAGTGCGGCATCTTCCGCTCCGGCAAGCCGTTTGCATTCCAAACCTATGGCGTGGAACCCGACATCATGAGCCTTGCCAAGGGCATTGCCGATGGCGTGCCCATGGGTGCCGTCGTGGCAAAGAAGGAGATTGCCGACGTGTTTAAGCCGGGCGACCACGGCTCGACCTTTGGCGGTAGCTGCTTGGCCATCGCGGCGTGTGCCGCGACGCTCTCCGCACTCGTGCGCGGCGATTATGCCGACCACGCTGCCAAGGTAGGCGCCTATATGGAGGCAAAGCTCGCCAAGTTGCCGAACGTGACCGAGGTGCGTGGCCGCGGCTTGATGCTCGGCTGCGATCTGGACGATACTGCGGGTGATGCACACGACGTTGTGGCCCGTGCATTGGGGGCTGGTGCCGTGATTAACGCTACGGGTGCCCATACGCTGCGTTTCCTGCCGCCGCTCGTCTGCGAGGAATCCGACGTGGACAGTCTGATCGAGATCCTGTCGGACGTTTTGGCCTAACACAGCGAAATAACTTAACTTTGACCGGGTTCCGGACTGCGGACGTGCCCTATGTGGCATGATTCAGCGGTCTGGAGCCCGTTTTGCCTTAGATTTGCTAAGGCGGGGAGACCTGCTGGTCAAAAAACATCAAATATGAGTACTGTTATCGATTTGGTAGCAGCAATTTTGGACTAATAAGGCCAGATAGCTAGCCGAAATGGCGATGAATGTACGATTTTGATCCAATTGTTAGTCCTTATAATGGACATATGTTGCGTAACTTAAGCAAATACTATCTTTTGATATGTTGTAAGCAAGGTGGCAGTACTCATTTTTGCCATTTTCTGGCCACGGCCTTTGTGACAGACGTGCTGGTGGGTTCGAATCCCATGCGTTGGGCCTGAAAAAAAGAAAGGCCTCCATCGCTGGAGGCCTAACAATTCAGTGGTGGGCGATGAGGGATGTCGCGTGCGGCTGACGCCGTCCGCTCTCGCTTCGGGCCTACGGCCCTCGCGTGCTGCGCTGGAAAACGCTTCGCGTTTCCTCAGCTCCGCACCCTGTCGGGTTCGAATCCCATGCGCTGGGCCCAAACAAAAACGGTCCCCTTGCGAGGACCGTTTCCAATTCAATGGTGGGCGATGAGGGATTCGAACCCCCAGCCTTGTGCGTGTAAAGCACCTGCGCTAACCGTTGCGCCAATCGCCCGTGCGGAGAGAGTATAGCAAAACAATCGCCTCATTCACCTCATATCCATTAAAGGTAACCGACGCGTGTCACAGCGGAGCTGATTCAGTTGAGATTGCCTGAACATTCCGCCCCTCTTTACGCCCTCGGGTATACTCAAAAGCTACTGATTCGATTTGATGCCCAGCAACAGCAGAGGGGATAGTATATGTGCGGTTTTGTCGGTTTTGTCGGTGGGACGGATAACCAATCCGAGGTGCTCACCAAGATGATGGACCGCATCGTCCATCGCGGTCCCGACATGGGCGGTCAGTTTATCGACGGCCGCGTTGCCCTCGGCTTCCGCCGCTTGTCGATCCTCGACCTGACCGAGGCTGGCGCCCAACCTATGGCCAACGAGGACGGTAGCGTCGTCATTGTCTTCAACGGCGAGATCTACAACTTCCAAGAACTCCGTTCCGAGCTCGAGGCCAAGGGCTACAAGTTCCACTGCGGCGCCGACACCGAGAGCCTTCTGCACGGCTACGAGGAGTGGGGCGAGGCAGTACTCGATCGCTTGCGCGGTATGTACGCCTTCGTCATCTGGGACAAGAAGAAGAACAAGCTTTTTGGCGCCCGTGATATCTTTGGCATCAAGCCGCTCTACTACTATCCCATGGCCGATGCGGGCGACGGCGCTCCGGGCGTGCTCTTTGGTTCCGAGATCAAGAGCTTCCTAGACTACCCGCACTTCCACAAGGCGGTCAACAAAAAGGCCCTGCGTCCGTACATGACGCTGCAGTATTCGGCAACCGAGGAGACCTTCTTCGAGGGGGTCTACAAGCTGCCGCCGGCGCATTACTTTACCGTAGACATCCCGACCGGCAAGATGAACATCGAGCGCTACTGGGATTGCGATTACTCTGCCGTCGAGAAGCCGTTCGAGGAGTACGTCGACGAGCTGGACGAGGTCGTGCACGAGAGCGTCGAGGCCCATCGCATCGCCGACGTTAAGGTCGCGTCGTTCCTCTCCGGCGGCGTCGACTCCAGCTACATCGCCGCTTGCCTCATGCCCGACAAGACCTTCTCGGTGGGCTTTGACTACAAGAACTTCAACGAGACCAACTACGCCAAGGAACTTTCTGACAAGCTCGGCGTCGAGAATGTCCGCAAGATGATAACCGCCGACGAGTTCTTCGGTGCGCTCGAGGACATCCAGTATCACATGGACGAGCCGCAGTCCAACCTGTCTTCCGTGCCGCTGTGGTTCTTGGCCGAGATGGCCCGCAAGGACGTCACCGTCGTGCTTTCGGGCGAAGGCGCCGACGAGCTCTTTGGCGGCTACGCCTACTACGAGGACACGGTCCCAGTCCGCAAGTACAAAAAGATGGTGCCGCTGCCCATCCGTCGCGCGCTCGGTAACCTGGCGCTGCATATGCCGTACTTCAAGGGACATAACTTCCTGGTCAAGGGTGCCGAGATTCCCGAGAAGTCGTTCCTGGGACAGGCTCTGGTATGGCCGGAGCGCGAGGTCGACGGCGTGCTCAAGCCCGAGTACAACACCGGCGATGGCGCCTTCGAGCTTGCCGCTCCCATCTATGCGCGCGTGAAGGGTCAGCCCGAGCTGGTCAAGAAGCAGTACCTGGACATGAACATGTGGCTCCCGGGCGACATTCTGCTCAAGGCCGACAAGATGTGCATGGCGCACTCGCTGGAGCTGCGCGTGCCCTTCCTGGACCGCAAAGTCATGGAGTTCGCCGAGCACATTCCCGACCGCTACCGCATCAACGAGAACGGCAACAAACAGGTACTCCGCCACGCTGCCAACAAGTCGCTGCCCGATGAGTGGGCCACCCGTCCCAAGGTGGGCTTCCCGGTGCCGATTGTCTACTGGCTGCGCGAGCAAAAGTGGTACGACTATGTCAAGGAGTACTTCACCGCGCCGTGGGCAAGCGAGTTCTTCGATACCGACGAGCTCATGCACCTGCTCGATCTGCACTTTGCGGGCAAGGGCGATTTCCAGCGCAAGATCTATACGCCGCTCGTGTTCCTGGTGTGGTACAAGCGCTTCTTTATCGACGAGGACCAGCCCGCTGTTCAGGCTGCCTAGCCTCGGCTTACGAACGCCTGCGCGTAACGGCTCCTCCGGGAGCCGTTTTTGCGTGGGTGCGTTTCAGTTACTATAAAAACCGTCCCTGCCAAATGGCTGAGAAAGGCGAAAGATGCACCATTCGGATTCCGCGACCGTGACCACGGTCGATACGCTTGCCAAGCTTCTCGATGTGTGCGGCGAGCTGCGCGCATCAGAGCAGGTTGACGAGCGTGCCGTGACCGGCTGCTCGTTTGATTCGCGCGCGGTCTCGGCAGGTGACGTGTTCTTTTGCAAAGGCGCTGCCTTTAAGCCCGCGTTTTTGAGTATGGCGCTCGATGCGGGCGCCGTCGCATTTGTGTGCGAGGAGTCGCTGGTCGAGTCTCTGGAGCCGCTGGCGAAGGAGAACGGCGCGGCGATGCTGGTCGTGGACAGCGTCCGCACGGCCATGGCCCTGTTGCCGCCGGAGGTCTACGACCGTCCCGACCACGACGTCAAGATCGTGGGCATCACCGGCACCAAGGGAAAGACCACGGCCGCTTTTATGCTCCAGTCGATTATCAAAGCGGCGGGCGAGTCCTGCGGCATGATCGGCTCGGTGAGTACCGACGATGGTATCGAGTGCTACGAGAGCACCAATACTACGCCCGAGGCCCCCGAGGTCTGGCGCCATATCGCCAACTGCCGCACGTCCGGTCGCCAGTCCATGGTCATGGAGGTCTCGAGCCAGGCACTCAAGTACCAACGCGTCGAGAATCTGCCGTTTGACGTGGCGTGCTTCCTCAACATCGGCCGTGACCACATCTCACCGATCGAACACCCCACGTTTGAGGATTATTTTGAGAGCAAACTCAGGATCTTTGACCAGGCAAAGACCGCCGTGGTGAATCTGGGCACCGAAGAGGTTGACCGTGTGCTGGAGGCAGCGTCGACGGCCGAGCGCTTGGTGACCGTTGGCGTCGAGCATCCCGAGGCAAGCCTGCGGGCAAGCGATGTCCGCGTGGTCGGCTTTAACATTGAGTTTAACCTGCATGGCCTGTGTGCCGACGAGTCCGAGGCGGGGGAGAAGGTCCTGCTGGGCATCGCGGGCAACTTTAACGTGGAAAACGCGCTGGTCGCTATCGCCGCTGCGCACGAGATCGGCATCGGTATCGAGGCTATCAAGAAGGGCCTCTCCAAGCTTCGTGTGCCGGGCCGCATGGAGGTCGTGGAGTCGAAGGATGGCCGCGTGATTTGTGTTGTTGACTACGCTCACAACCAGCTTTCGTTCCGTTCGCTTTTCTCGTCGGTCAAGCGCGCGTTTCCCACTAGTCCAGTCATTGCAGTGTTTGGTGCTGCCGGCGGCAAGGCGCAGGAGCGCCGCGAGCAGCTTCCGCGCGAGGCCGCACCATATTCCGACCTGATGATTTTTGCCAACGAGGACCCGGCTCACGAGGACCCGATGAAGGTCTGTCGCGAGCTTGCCGAGCATGTTCCCGACGATACGCCGAACGAGATCATCCTCGACCGTGAAGCCGCTGTGCATGCGGCGTTCAAGGCGGCGCGCGAGGAGTACGTCAACCCCGATGCCCCCACCATTGTCTTGCTGCTGGCAAAGGGTGACGAGGAGCTCATGCACGTGGGCGACGAGTTCGTGCCCATCGAGAGCGACCTTTCGCTGGCCAATCGCCTGATCGATGTTACCCAGTTTGACTAATGAACCATGATGGCGGCGGCGCCCTGAGTGCGCTGTCGCCATAAGCGTGTTCCCTCAATCAAAACATGCCGTCCAAGTCCAAACCCTTCTACGTAAACGGAGTAACCATGTCCCACAACACCTTGCCGACCGTTGCCGAGCTTTCGGGCGAGATGCGCGAGCGCTTGGCCAAGGTCAAGTACGTCTTTACCGACCTGGATGCCACGATGCTCGCGCCCGGCTCGTGCGTGCTGCGCGACAACGACGGCAACCCCTCGACCAAACTCGTCGAGGCCGTCGTGGCGCTCGCTCGCGCTGGCATTCAGGTGGTTCCCACCTCGGGCCGCAACCGTACCATGATCCACGAGGACGCGCGCGTGCTCGGCCTCAACTCCTACATTGGTGAGATGGGCGGCCTGGTCATGTACGACCTCAAAGCCAACGATTGGGAGTATCTGACTGGCGACATGCCTTACGACCCCGCCTGCGGCCTTACTCCGCACCAGGTGATCGAGCAGACCGGCGTGTGCGAGAAGATTCTTGCCCGCTGGCCGCACAAGATCGAGTATCACAACGACATGTCGACCGGCTACAAGTACCGCGAGGTCACCGTCGGCATGCGCGGCGATGTGCCCGACAATGAGGTCCAGGCCATCCTGGACGAGGCCGGCTGCGGCCTGGTGTGGGCCTGTAACGGTCACCTGACGCATCTGTCCAAGCCGACGACGCTCGAGCTCGATCGCGTCGAGGACGGTCGCGCGTTTAACATCAATCCCGCCGGCCTCAACAAGGGCGTTGCCATCGCGCGCTTCTGCGAGCACCTGGGGATCGAGCGCGAGGAGACGCTCGCGCTCGGCGATTCCGAGTCCGACTTCTACATGGCCGATCACGTGGGCACGTTCTGCCTGGTCGAGAATGGCCTGACGAGCGCCGGCGCGCCCGAGTTCCTGGACGCTTGCGATAACGCCTACGTCACACGCGGCAAGATTGTCGACGGCTGGGTGGCAACGGCCGAGCTGCTGGTCGCGGCTCGTTCGTAGCGCGGTCCTATCGCGCTGAGCCATATCTTTTCGAGAGAGAATCTGGTGAGGTAATGTCCGATATCGAGAATCCGGCAGGCGACACGCGCCCGATTGGCGTGTTCGATTCTGGTTTGGGCGGTCTGACGGTTGCACGTGCCATCGCGACGGCGCTGCCGCACGAGTCCGTCTACTACTTCGGCGACACCAAACGCTGTCCCTACGGCACGCGCACCGAGGATGAGGTGCGCTCGTTTGCGTTGCAGGCGGGCCGTTGGCTGTCGAAGCACGACGTCAAGATTATGGTCATCGCCTGCAACACGGCGACAGCTGCGGCCTTGCGTCTGGCCCAGCAGGTGCTCGACGTTCCCGTGATCGGCGTGATCGCGCCGGGTGCCCGTGCGGCAATCAACAGCACCCGTTCGCGTCGCGTGGGCGTGCTCGCCACCAACCTCACCATTCGCTCGGGCGCCTACACGCGCGCCATTCAGGATCTAGATGCCGGCGTCGATGTATACGGTTGTCCTGCCTCGAGCTTTGTCGAGGTTGTCGAACACGAGCTCGCCTCGGGCGCGCATCTGCAAGAGCAGTGGCTCGAGAACGAGGACATCTTCGATACGCCAGCCGTGCGAGCGCTGGTCGGCGCAACGGTTGAGCCGCTGCGCGATCGCGGAATCGATACCGTGGTGCTCGGCTGTACGCACTTTCCGCTGCTCGTGGGGCCTATTCGCCATGCGCTGGGGCCCGGGGTGCGTGTGGTGAGTTCCGCCGAGGAGACTACGCGCGAGCTGACCGATATCCTCACGCGCCGCGAGCAGCTGGCGGGCGACGCTGCCGAGCCTCAGCATCGCTTTGCGACGACGGCCGATAACATTGCCGAGTTTGCGGTGGCGGGTAGCTTTATCTTTGGCCAGCCGCTCAAGAGCATCGAACATATTGATATCGACGAACTGAAATAGATGTAGGGTTACCGTCCAAAGACTTGCCCTCTTCTTCTGCCGAAAGGATATTTCTATGGAGTACATGCAGGTCAACCGCGCCAACGGCCGTGCCGCCAATGAACTGCGCCCCGTCAAGCTCACCCGTGGCGTCATGAAGCACGCCCACGGCTCGTGTTTTGCCGAGTTCGGTGACACGCGCGTGTTGTGCGCCGCCACAATCGAGGAGGGCGTGCCGGGCTGGCGAAAGGGAGCTAAGGCCGGCTGGGTAACCGCAGAGTATGCCATGCTGCCGGCGTCGACCGGCAAGCGCTGCAAGCGCGAGCACGCCAACCGCAAGGGTCGCTCCATGGAGATCGAGCGCCTCATTGGCCGCAGCCTGCGTACCGTCGTCAACATGAAGGCGCTCGGCGAGTACACCGTCACCGTCGACTGCGATGTGATTCAGGCCGATGGCGGCACGCGTACAGCGAGCATCACCGGCGCCTGGGTGGCGCTGCACGACGCCCTCGCCATGTGGGTCGAGGCGGGCAAGATCGAGCGCATCCCGCTTACCGGCCAGGTGGCCGCCATCTCCATGGGCGTTGTCGACGGCAATACGCTGCTTGACCTCGATTATTCCGAGGACAGCCATGCCGAAGTCGACATGAACCTCGTCGCCACCGACACCGGTGAGATGATCGAGCTCCAGGGCACTGGCGAGCAGGCGCCCTTTGACCGTAAGCGCCTCAACGCCCTGCTCGACTTGGGCGACAAAGGCATCGCCGAGCTCATCGAGCTTCAGCGCCAAGCCATCGCCTAACCTGCCAAAAAGGGACAGGTTTATTTTGGCAGGTTTTATCTGGGAAAACGTCGAAGTATAAGACTGCCGTTGATTGAGAGGGGAGAGGCGGAGGCCCTCGTCGCCCTCGGCGCGGCATTGCTATAGAGACAAGGAGACCACTCATGGCACTTGAGAAGATCGACATCGACACCCTCGACCCGGCGGCGACCATTGTCGTGGCAACGGGCAACGCCCATAAGCTCACCGAGATCGAGGCCATTTTGGGCAAGGTCATGCCCGAGGTGCGCTTTGTGGCGCTCGGCCAGCTGGGCGAATTTGAGGACCCCGAGGAAAACGGCACGACGTTTTTGGAGAACGCCATCATCAAGGCGCAGGCTGCCGTCGAAGAGACGGGGCTCATGGCCATTGCCGACGATTCGGGCCTGGTCGTCGACGCGCTGGACGGTGAGCCCGGTGTGTATAGCGCGCGCTACGCGGGCGTTCACGGCGACGATGCCGCCAACAATGCCAAGCTGCTCGTGAATCTGGAAGGCGTGGCAGACGAGGACCGCACCGCGCGCTTTATGAGCGTCGTTGCGCTCATCGATACGGACGGCCTGGTCACCTATGGCGAGGGCGCCTGTGAGGGCGTTATCGCGCACGAGGGCCGCGGCGATCACGGCTTTGGCTACGACCCGCTGTTCCTGCCGGTCGATACGCCGGGCAAGACTATGGCCGAGCTCACGGCGGACGAGAAGAACGCCATCAGCCATCGATTCCATGCGCTCGAGCACCTATCCGCCAAACTGACGGGCGAGGAGTAGGCCGTGCGTGCGGTGGTTCAGCGCGTGCTCAACGCCGGCGTGACGGTCGACGGCGAGTACGTGGGCAAAATTGGGCGCGGCTATCTGGTGCTGTTGGGCGTGGGCCACGGCGACACGCGCGCCGAGGCTGATAAGCTGTGGGGCAAGCTCCGCGGCTTGCGCATTAACGAGGACGAGAACGGCAAGACCAACCTGGCACTTGCCGATGTCGACGGCGAGGTTCTCGTAGTGTCGCAGTTCACGCTGTTCGCCGATTGCCGTCACGGCCGCCGCCCATCGTTTACCGATGCCGGCGCCCCCGATGTTGCCAACGAGCTCTACGAGTACTTCTTGACGCTCGTTCGCAAAGATGTCGAACACGTGGCGCACGGCATCTTTGGCGCCGATATGAAAGTCGACTTGGTCAACGACGGTCCGTTCACCATCGTCCTCGATACCGACAATCTGTAAGTAGCCAAATTAGCTACTTGCGTATGGCGGCAGCAGGGTGCTATAGTATTAGAGTTTTGTCTATGTTAGGGGTATTATCCCCTTTTTGAATTGCACCTTCTGGAGGCCCTGTTCATGGAAGAGATGGAAGTCAATCACGTCGACGACATCCACGAGAAGCTGACCGATATGGTGGGCGATCGCGTCAAGGTGAAGGCCAACATGGGCCGCACCCGCGTCGTCGAGCGCATGGGCACCATCAAGAGCGTCCACCCCGCCGTCTTTATCGTCGAGGTCGACGAGCGCCGCGGGCGCAAGTCGCGTCAGTCCTACCAGTATATCGATGTCCTCACCGGTCAGGTCGAGCTGTTCGACCCCGAGAGCGGCGAGCATATCTTTACCCCGCTCGGCAATCAGCTCGAGGAGCACTAACGGTGACCGATCGGTCCCTGACTCTTTCCGCGCCGGCAAAGATTAACCTCTACCTGGGGGTTCATACCGAGCGCGATGACCGCGGCTACCACAGGGTCGATTCCCTGATGGCAGCCGTCGGTCTTTCCGATTCCGTGACGGTCGCGCCGGCGCAGGCGCTGACCGTCCAGACGGTTCCGGCATCAGATTTTCCCATGCAAAAGAATACGGCGTATCGGGCTGCGGTTGCTATGGCCGAGCATTATGGTCGCGAGGCAAACATCTGCGTGACGATTGAGAAGCGCATTCCATTGTGCGCCGGCTTGGGCGGCCCCTCGACGGATGCGGCCGCGGTCATTGTCGCCTTGGCGGAGCTCTGGGGAATTGATCACACCGACCCCGCGCTCGACGACATTGCGCGGGGTATTGGTGCTGACGTCCCGTTCTTTTTGCACGCGAGCCCTGCGTTCTACGTAGGTGGGGGAGACGTGCTGGCAACTGAGTATCCCGCGCTGCCCGCAACGCCCGTCGTGTTGGTCAAGCCGCGCGAGGCAAGCGTTTCGACAATTGAAGCCTATCGACGTTTTGACGAGGCTCCGGTGCCTGCAGACAAGCCCGGCGCGATAGCTTCTGCCTTGCATGCTGGTGATGCCGAGACGGCATATGCGCTCATCCATAACAACCTGGGTGTCATTTCCGCACAGATGGAGCCGCAGATACAAACGGTTCTCGATTGGCTGCGTAAACAAGACGGCACCGTTGCTGTAGATGTGTGCGGATCGGGCGCCTGCTCGTTTGCCATTTGCGACACCGCCGCCACGGCCGAAAGGCTTGCCGACGCTGCCCAGCAAAACGGCTGGTGGTCCTGCGCGACGGAGCTCATTCCCAACACGGTTCGCATCGAAGTGCCAAAGAAGTAAAAATTTCTCTAGCACACGACGGAAATCTTTGTTACTATAGTCGAGCTAACGGGTTGTGGCTCAGTTTGGTAGAGCACTGCGTTCGGGACGCAGGGGTCGCTGGTTCAAATCCAGTCAACCCGACCAGAGCATGAGGAGGGACCGCTTCTTGCGGTCCCTTTTTTTAGCTATTGTTGTGATACCGCGATACCCGCGGTATACTCATTCGAGCTTGTCTCGCTGTTTTGTGGAGGTCTACATGTTTGGACTGAGGGCTCCTGAGCTCATCATCATTCTCGTCGTTGTCCTGATTATCTTCGGGCCCAAGAACCTGCCGAAGCTCGGCAAGTCCCTCGGCTCTACCGTCAAGAATATCCGCGAGGGTATGGAGGGTGACGATAAGGCCGAGACCAAGCAGGCCGAGGACGTTGTGGTCGAGGAGTCCGAGGAGGACAAGAAGATCGCAGAGCTCGAGGCCCAGCTCGCCGCCGCCAAGAAAAAGAAGGCAGAGGACGGCGACGCGGACGCAGAGTAGTCCCATCCCTTTGGGGTGAGCACCTGACCGGCTTGCCCGCAGGCTAGCCGGTCTTTTTCGTTATGTTGACAGTTGATTGTTACATCATAGTTGGGGAGATATCCGTATGGACGCAAGCCAGATCGTACTGACCGCTGAGGGCCGCCAGAAGCTCGTCGAGGAGCTCGCTTGGCGTGAGGGCGATTACGCCAAGGAGATCGTCGAGGACATCAAGGAAGCCCGCGCGTTTGGCGACCTTTCGGAGAACTCCGAGTACGATGCCGCCAAGGACAAGCAGGCTCAGAATGCTGCTCGCATTGCCGAGATTCAGGCTATTCTCGCCAACGCTCAGGTTGCTGCCACCACGGGCGATCTGACCGTCTCCATCGGTTCCACCGTTTCGCTGATTGATCCCAACGGTGAGGTCATGGAAGTCACGCTCGTCGGTACCACCGAGACCAACTCGCTCGAGCACAAGATCTCCAACGAGTCCCCGGTCGGCCACGCCATCATCGGTCACGGCGAGGGCGACTCCGTCGAGGTCGTTACGCCTTCCGGCAAGACTCGCGTCTACACCATCGCCAAGATTGCACGCTAGACCACGGTCCCGCGTAAAGGTATGTTTTCGCTCCCTGGGACCGAATCCTGGGGAGCGTTTTAGTTTGAGGAGCTAACTTATGGCAGAGAACCAGAACGCCGCAGATCAGGCATCGACGCTCAACGACGAGCGCGCCACCCGCCTGGCCAAGCGCGCCGCCCTGTTCGAGGCGGGCCAGAACCCCTATCCCGAGCACTCTGAGCTTGAGGACTACGTTGCCGATATCGAGGCTAAGTACGCCGAGCTTGCCGATGGCGAGGACACCGAGGACGTCGTGAAGATCGCCGGCCGCGTGGTCGCCAAGCGCGGTCAGGGCAAGATCATGTTCATCGTCGTGCGCGATGCGACTGCCGAGATTCAGCTGTTCTGCCGCATCAACGACATGGACGAGGCTGCCTGGAATACGCTCAAGTCCCTCGACCTGGGCGAC
>CAUDYH010000003.1 GCA_958453575.1 uncultured Collinsella sp. | reverse complement strand
GCTATGGTCAGGGGTATCGGGTCAAACGTAGTAGATGGGCCGATTTCGTGGTGGGCGCTGTCAGCCGATCTCCGTGGGCGGAAGAAAACGGATCATTTTGGTCTCGCGAGGTTTGCGGAGGCACTCGTGCAGGGCCGTCGCGAATAAAACTATGTCGGTTTACTACGATGAATTCGGCATTCCCGACCATGACTGCATTTTTCTAAATATTGCAAGCGTTCTACCTGCGGTTTTGGAAGCGCGCAATTTGCCGTGGTCGAAGGTGGTCGATTCATCGTAGTAAACCGGCATAGTTTTGAAATGGCATTAAATCGGTAGCAGCCATTTTGCTATGCCGGGGCGATCGGTCTTCGGGTAATTACCCTCGCAGGTAGGCGATGGCGATCTGCGTGCGGTTGCGTAGGCCCATTTTGGCTAGGATTGAGCTGATGTGGTTGCGTACGGTGCCTTCGCCCATATAAGCTGTGGCGGCAATCTCCTTGTTGTCGAGACCGCGGGCGATGAGCTCGGCGACTTCGAATTCGCGGTCGGTCAGGCCGGCAAAGGCCGCGGGCCGGCGTAGCGTGCCCGACTCGACGCCCGTTCCGTCAAAATCGATGTCCTCGATTGCCTTGCCCTCGAGTACGCGCTTACCGTCCATAACCTGCGCCAACGCCGGTGGAATGGCGGCGACATCGGTTTTAATCAGGTAGCCGCGGGCGCCCAGCTTGAGCGCCGACACAATGTACTCGTCATCCGAGAACGTCGTCAGAAATACCACGCGCGCCGCAGGGTCGCGCTCAAGGATCTCGCGCGCGGCCGAAAGGCCATCGCGTCCCGGCATCTGGATGTCGAGCAGCGCGATGTCGGGCGAGTGCTCGGCGTAGAGCGCGACCGCGTCGTCGCCGTTGGCGCCGGTGCCCACTACCTCGATCTGCGTCTGGGCGCCCAGGATAATCTTGAGCGAATCGACCACCAAACGGTCGTCGTCGACAACAATGAGCCTCATCGGCCCTCATCTCCTTGCTGTTTGGGAACGGTGGCAAACACGCGCCAGCCGCCGACGCCGGCGCGCGGGCCGGCGGTGAAGGTGCCGCCAAGCGCCTCGACGCGCTCGCGCATGGAGCCGAGCCCCATGCCCTCGGCGACGCCGCGACCGCCCGTCTGGGTCCCGCCCACGCCGTCGTCGGTAACGATGAGCTGGTAAAACGACGGATGTTCCATGCATCGTACAGTGACGGTCTGGGCGCAAGCGTGGCGCATGGTGTTGGATAGCGCCTCGCGCAGGACCGCCGCAAAGCAGTTGGCGACATTTGCGGGCGCATGCTCGGCCAAAACTTCAAGCTCAATCTGCGGGCCGCCATCCGAGCGTGCGCCTTCGACAATGCGTTCGAGCTGCACGGAAAGGTCGACGGCGTTGTCGTTGAGCTCATGGACGCTGGCGCGTACGAGCTGGAGCGCCTCGTCAACCGTGCGTTTGACGTCGGCGAAATCGACGGCGACGCCGGGCTCGTCGGCGTGGACCACGCGCAGGGCTTCGGCCTGCAGCGAGGCGCGCGTGAGCTGATGCCCGACGTTATCGTGGATCTCGCGCGCGATACGGGCGCGTTCGGCGAGCGTCGCGAGCTCGATTTCGTAGTCCTGGCGGTCGGCGAGGTCGCGGTTGCGTGCCTCGAGTGCCAGGGCGCGTTCTTGCAGCTTGTCGCGGGTGCGACGCATGCGTTTCTGTTCGCGCTCCAGCTGCGCGGTGCGCAGCGACAGCAACGTGGCAGCGATCGAAAGGATGGCGGTTAGCAACAGCGTTCGGGTGGTGAGCACGCCGCCACGAAGGTCCGCGACGAGCGCAAAGACAAAGGCGACGCCAATGCCCAACGCGACCCAAACGCGTTCACGGCGCACGCGCCGCGCGATGTCATAGAGGGCGAGGGGCGCAAACGGCACAAACGGCGGCACGAAGACAGCCGCGATGATGTAAGCGTAACTCGCGGCCTCGCTGGCGCGCTCTCCCTGCGCGAGCTCGGCCAGTGAGGTGGCGATAACGCCAAGGCAAAACGCCGCGACCAGGCGAGCATCCACAGCAAGGCCCAGAGCGGCTGCGATACAGCACGCCAGCACGATCGATTTGTCGAAAAGCCTGTTCATACGGGTATTGTACGCGAAGCCGCGCGTGGTGGAGGGACCGCCTGCGCAACTGTGACATTCCTCCCGCGCGGCAAAGCGGCGTCGATCGCTCGCGCGAGCGGGGGTTTCGCCTCTGCCCCCTCGCACTCGTGACAAAGCTCACTGGTGCGCGCCGTCCGCTCCTGCGATGATGCAATCGTACCGGGCCACGACCAACAGAAGGGCCGCCTCATGACAGATATCGTCCACGTCGAAAACCTCGTCAAGCGCTACGACGATCTTATCGCGCTCGACCACTTTAACCTGAGTATTGCCCCTGGCGAGATCTTTGGCCTGCTGGGCCCCAACGGCTCGGGCAAGACCACGTCCATCAACTGCATCCTGCAGCTGCTCGCCTACGACAAAGGCACCATCGAGCTGTTCGGCGAGCGCATGACGCCCGCCCGCTACGACCTCAAGCGCCGCATCGGTGTGGTGCCGCAGCAGGTGGCGGTGTTCGACGAGCTCACCGTGCGCGAGAACATCGACTATTTCTGCAGTCTCTACGTCAACGACCGCAAGCGCCGCCGCGCGCTGGTGGACGAGGCGATCGACTTTGTCGGCCTGGGCGACTTTACCAAGTTCCGCCCCGGCAAGCTCTCGGGCGGCCTGGCGCGTCGTCTCAACATTGCCTGCGGCATCGCGCACAAGCCCGAGCTCATCTTTTTTGACGAACCCACGGTGGCGGTCGACCCGCAAAGCCGCAACGCCATCCTGGAGGGCATCTGCCGCCTGCGCGACGAGGGCGCCACGGTGGTGTATACCAGCCATTACATGGAGGAAGTCGAGCAGATCTGCAGCCGCATCATGATCATGGACGGCGGCCGCGTGCTGGCGCAGGGCACCAACGACGAGCTCAAGCGCATGATTCAGATGGGTGAGAAGATTGTAATCGAGGTCGGCGAGGTTCCGAGTGCGGCGCTCGGTGCCGTCGCAAGCCTGCCGCACGTTCTGGACCTTTCGGCAACGGCGGGACAGCTCACGTTTTCGTGCGAAGCGAGCCCGCACAACCTGACGGACATTCTCGATGCGCTGCGCTCGCATGACGTGCCGCTCGGCCGCATCTATTCCGAACCGCCGACCCTCAACGACGTGTTCCTCGAGATCACCGGCCGCGAGCTGCGCGACTAGGGGGCGGCCATGTTCAACACCATCATCACCACGGTCAAGACGCTGCTGCGCCGGCCGAGCACGTGGGTCTGGGGCGCTCTCTTTCCTATCGCGCTTTCCACGATGTTCATGTTTATGTTTGCGAACCTCAGCTCCGACGGCACGGTCGACCCGGTGCCGGTTGCCGTCGTGGCGGACGAGGCCTGGGATGCCTCGACCTTTAAGGATGTGGCGGCTTCGCTTGCCAAGGCAGGCGACGACCAGCTGCTCGATGTGAGCGAGTACGAAGACTTGGCTGCCGCGAACCGTGCGCTCAAGGCCGGCGAAGTCGCGGGCGTCTACACGGTCGATGCCGCGGGCGCGCCCAAGCTTACGTTGCTTTCGAGCTACGATAGCTCGCGCGCCAGTACGGCGCTCACCGACCGCAGCATCCTGGAGACGGTGGCGAGCTCGTATACGCAAAATGCCGAGCTCATGCGCCAGATTGCCCAAGACAACCCGGCGGCGCTCGCCGACCCGGAGGCGGTTGCGCGCGCCCTGTCGCTCGAGGGCGGAACCCGCCGCGTGAGCCTGACGCGCACCACGCCCGACGGCACGACCATTTACTACTACGCGCTCTTTGGTCTGGTCGCGATGATGTCTGCCGAGTTTGCCGCTTTGAGCGTCGTCGATTTGCAGCCCAATCTGTCGGGCCTTGGTGCGCGCCGCTGCGTGGGCGGCCTTTCCAAGACAGCGTCGCTGGCCGGCATCTTTGTCGGCTCGTGGCTGGTCTCATTTGCCTCGATGGCGGTCGCGATTGGCTACGTGCGCCTAGTCGTTGGCGTCGACTTTGGCGGGCGCGAGGGGCTGTGTCTGGTGGGCGGTGCTGCATCCGCGCTTGCCGCCACGGGCCTGGGGCTCTTTGTGGGCACGCTTCCCGTTAAGGGCGGCAAGGCGTCCAAGTCCGGTATCCTCACGGGCTTCGCTACCACGTGCGCCCTGTTCGCCGGACTCTACGGCGAGCCGGCGATGGCGCTTGCCGACGATGTCGCCCGCGCCTGCCCGGCCGAGTGCTGGCTCAACCCCGTCAAGCTCATCTGCGACATGTTCAACCGCCTGTATTTCTTTGAGGATCTGGGGCCCTTCGCCGTCCGCGCCGGCGCGCTCGTCCTGATGACCCTGGTGTTTGTCGTCGCCGCTACGCTGATCTTTGGAAGGAGCCGCTATGAGCACCTTTAAGACCGCGCTTCGCATGGCGCTCGCGCACCCGTTATACCTGCTCATCTATACGGTGTTCATCTCGCTCATGGGCGTATTCATCGCGGCCTCGGTGAGCTGGAACTCGTCGCAGCTTACCGAGTACAAGCCCTACGACACCAATGTGATCGTGGTCGACCGCGACAATAGCGACCTTTCGCGGGCGCTTACCAAGCACCTAGGCTCACGCTTTGACCTGGTCACGGGCGTTGGTGACGACATGTACGACCTTGCGGATGCGCTCGCCAAGAGTAACAGCGCCAAGGGCAGCGCCGATTGCGTGTTCTTTATCCCGGAGGGGTTTGAGGACGATCTTGTTGCAGCCGCGCGTGCGGGGGAAGACCTGCCCAAGCTCGATGTGACGTACGGCTCCGGCACCATGGCGGCAGCGCTTTCGTCTGCCGAGGCCTCGCGGTGGGTCTCGCTCGCGGGTACTGCGGCGGCACTTGAGCCAGCTGCTTCCGACGGCGATGTCGCCAAGGCCGCCGAGCATGCTGCCGCAAAGCGTGCGGAGGTCCAGATCGAGCAGGTCAAGGTTGACTCGACTGCCGCCGCTACACTCGAGTCGTACTTCAACTTTGGCGCGTATGCGATCATCTCGTCGGTCATCGTGTCGGTGGGGCTGGTGTTCTCGGGCATGAACGAGCCCGAGCGCGTGCGCCGCATGGAGGCCGGTCCGCTCTCCGAGCGCCAGCGTTCGCTTGCCGTGTTCGCGGCCGCCGCCGTGCTCACTGTCTGTATCTGGTTTGTGTCGAGCATGATGGGCGTCGTGGGCTTTGCCGGCGCGGTCGCCGAGGTCGGCGTGGGCCGTGTGTGCCTGGCGCTGGCGGCAACGTTTGCCCTGGCGTGCACGCCGCTGGCCGCTGGCTTTGCCCTTTCGAGCCTGGGCGCGCGCGAAGAGCTGCTCAACGGTGTGGGCAACCTGCTTGGCTTGCTCATGACGTTTTTGGGCGGCGCCTGGATGCCGCTTTCGATGATGGGCTCGGCCGTGCAGACGGTGGCGCACTTTGTGCCGACGTTTTGGGTGAACGACGCGATCGGCAAGGCGCTTGCCTCTGATTTGACGTCTACCGTGCTGGGCGACATCGCCTGCGACCTGGGCGTCACGGTGCTCTTTGCCGCCGCCATCGCCGCCGTAGGCCTGGCTCTCGCACACGCCAAATCCCGCGCCTAGCCACCTAGCCATTGGGGACAGTCTTTGCCGATTCGCCGGCAGGGCTGGCAGGGACTGTCCCAATATGTCGGCACTTGGGGACGCTCCTTTCCTGCCGGCACTCATTGGGGACAGACTTAAATGAGCGATTTCACTCATTTAAGTCTGTCCCCAATGAGTAGGTTGGAAAAAAGCCGCGCACGTCGCTTAAAAATAGTTCGCCCGGGTTTACTATTAGCCTAGAAAGTAGCAGGTGGCTAACAACGGGGGATAAGATGGCGGCAAAGCGAGCCTACGTCCAGGTCAGCGGGCTTAAGAAACACTACGGCGACGGCGATGCACGCCTGACGGTGCTCGATGGCATCGATACGTCCATCAATCGCGGCGAGATCTGCGTCATGCTGGGGCCCTCGGGCTCGGGCAAGTCGACCTTTCTCAACCTGATCGGCGGCCTGGAGGATGCCGACGGCGGCTCCATCATGGTGGACGGCTGCGATCTCACGGCGCTCAAGCCCGCCGATCTGGGCGAGTACCGACGCCGCGAGCTGGGCTTTGTCTTCCAGTTCTACAACCTGGTGCCCGACCTTACCATCAAGGAAAACATCGAGGTCACGGCGCACCTGTCCAAAAAACCGCTCGACGTCGACGGTCTGCTGCGTTCGCTGGGCCTCTACGAGCACCGCAACAAGTTTCCGCGCCAGGTCTCGGGCGGCCAGCAGCAGCGCTGCGCCATCGGCCGTGCGCTCGTCAAAAATCCGGGCCTGCTGCTGTGCGACGAGCCCACGGGCGCGCTCGACTACAAGACATCCAAGGAAATCCTGCAGCTCATGGAGGACGTCAACCGCACCTACGGCTGCACCATCATCATCGTCACCCACAACGCCGCCATCGCGCGCATGGCCAATCGCGTGCTGCGCCTGCGCGACGGGCGCATCGTCGAGGACGAGCTCAGCGAGTCGCCCGTCGCGGCCGCCGAGCTCGATTGGTAGGCGGCGCCATGACACCTCTCGCAAAACGACTCCCGCGCGAGCTGCGCCGCAATATCGGCAAGTACCTGGGCATCTTTTTGCTTATGTGCGGGAGCATCGCTCTCACCTCGGGCTTTTTGCTCGCGGCGCATTCCATCGGTTGCCTTATCGACGACATGCGCGATGCGTACACGATTGAGGACGGCCGCGTGACCACCTCCTTCGAGGCTACCGACGACCAGCTCAAGGCAGCCGAGGATGCAGCCGACGACGTCGGCGGCGTCACGCTCTACAAGAACTTCTCCATCGACGCCATCATCAAAAAGACCGCCGGCGACGATGGCACCAAGCGCACGCTGCGCACCTACGCGCACCGCGCTAAGGTGGACATTGCGTCCTACTGTGAGGGCAAGGAACCCAAGGCAGAAGACGAGGTTGCCATCGACCGCGTTTTTGCCACCAACAACGACCTCGCCATCGGCGATAAGGTCGAGCTTGAGGGCCGCACCTACACCATCTGCGGCATCATGACCCAGCCCGATAGCCAGGCGCTGTTCCTCAACAATTCGGACTTTACGGTGAACACCATCACGTACGGCGTGGCCGAGGTCACCGATGCCGGCTTTGCCGCGCTCGAGGATGCCGGCGGCGCGCCTGCCTACACCTACTCCTTCACCTTTGCCGATCGCGACCTCCCCACCGCGGATCGCATCGATGCGGAGCAGGATATGGTCGAGGCGCTGACCGATGCCGATGCGCGCGTGGACGATCTGATCGATGCCGATTCCAACCAGGGCATTGGCTATGCGCGCGACGACGTGGACGGCGACTCCATGATGTGGATGACGTTGCTCGACATCATCATCGTGATCATGGCGTTTGTCTTTGTGGTGCTCACCGACGCCACCATCGAGGAGGAGAGCGCCATCATCGGCACGCTGCTCGCCAGCGGCTATCGCCGCCGCGAGATCGTGCTGCACTACCTGGCACTTCCCGCCATCGTGGGCGTGGTCGCGGCGCTTTTGGGCACCGCACTCGGCGTTGCGTTCTTTACCGAGCCCATGCGCGGTCTCTACTACGGCTCGTACAGCCTGCCGCCCTTCCAGGTGTACTGGAGCTGGGAGATCTTCGTGAAGTGTGCCGTGGTTCCCGCCGCCGCGCTCATTCTCATCACGCTGGTGGGCCTGCTTCGCAAGATGGGCAAGACGCCGTTGCAGTTCCTTCGTCACGAGGCGAGCGGTAAGTCGGGCACCAAGCGCGGTATGCAGCTGCCGGAGCGCATGGGCTTTGTCTCGCGCTTTCGCCTGCGCGTTTTCCTGCGCAACCTGGGCAACTTCGCCACGCTCTTCGTGGGCATTGCGTTTGCCTCGCTGCTGCTGCTCTTTGGCCTGGCGATTCTGCCCACGATGACGCACTACGCGGACAACCTCGAGACGAGCCTGGTCGCCGAGCACCAGTACACGCTTAAGGCTCCGCTGGAGCTCGAGGGCACTGCCGAGGAGCGCGAGCAGTGGTCGGCACTCGAGCGCTTGCAGTCGGTTGACGGCGCGCTGCTTTCCGCCGCCCAGGATGCCGATGACGAGCTTGACGACGCGGCCGATGCGGCGCAGGCGGCAGCCGACGCCGCGAACGCATCTCCGTCTGCCGAGAGCCTGGCCGCAGCGCAGGATGCGCTCGCCAAGGTCCAGGACAAGAGGGATGCGCTCTACGCGCGCCTTGACGATCTTGCCGATGCCCTCGGCTGCGACCGCGATGAGGCTATCGACCTGATCGACAAGGCGTCGAAAATCGACACTGACAACGACGATATCCACCCGGTCAATACGACCGACAACGGCGCGGGCGCAATCGCGCAGGCCGAGAAATATGCCGTCTACCAGCTGCAATACGACCGAGGCGAGGGAAACGGCACAGAGGCCATCTCTGTCTACGGCATCTCGCCCAACTCGCGCTACTGGAAGAACCTCGATGTCGGCGACGGCCGCGTTGTCTTTGGCGGCGGCCTGCTCGACAAGTTTGGCTGGAGCGAGGGCCAGAAGGTCGCGCTCAGCGACAAGTACGAGGGCGAGCACTATTCCCTTGAGTATGCGGGCAAGGACTGCGCCTGGGGCTCCAAGTCGGACATGAATATCTACATGAGTATCGACGACTTTAACGAGCTGTTCGGCAACGATGCCGCCTACTTCAACGGCTATGTGAGCGATGAGGAGCTCGACCTCGATGCGCGCTACTTTGCCGGCGACACCACGCCCGACGACATGCGCGCCGTGGGTGACCAGTTCATCGGCATGATGAGCAAAATGATCGGAATGATGATCGGGCTCGCGGTGTTTATCTTCCTGCTGTTTATGTACCTGCTGACCAAAGCGGTGATCGACCACAGCGCCCGTTCGATCAGCTACATGAAAGTCTTTGGCTATCGCGATAGCGAGATCTCGCATCTGTACATCCGCTCGATCACGCTGTGCGTGGTGGCATCGCTCGTGCTGAGCCTGCCGGTCATTATTGGCTCGCTCACGGCCATCTTCCGCTCGATGCTGCTCGCCTATAACGGCAATATCGAGATTTACGTGCCCACTTGGTCCATGGCGGCGTGCGTCGGCATTGGCTTTGCGACCTACCTGGTCGTGGCGCTGCTGCACACGCGCTCCATCAAGCGCGTCAGCCTGGCCGAAGCCCTCAAAGTGCAGGAGTAGTCATTGGGGACGTTCTTAAACGACTAGTCGTTGGGGACAGTCTTTGCCGGATCGCCGGCTCGCCGGCCGGGCCGGCAAGGACTGTCCCTGGCGGCACTCATTTAAGTCCGTCCCCAATGAGTGGTTTCAGTCATTTAAGTCTGTCCCCAACGACTAGGTTTCGCGCTTGACTTTGACCCTACTTCAGCGGGTACCATCCTCTTATGTCTGTAACGCCATATAGACCGAGGGGATAGATCTATGACCGCAACTGCACCCGTCGCACCGGCAAAGGTGTACTTTACCAACCTGCGCACGCATGCTCGCGAGAGCCAGCTCGACAAACTCAAGCGACTCATTCGCCGTGCCGGCATTGAGCAGATCGACTTCGAGAACAAGTTCGTCGCCATCAAGATTCACTTTGGCGAGCTGGGCAACCTGAGCTTTTTGCGCCCCAACTACGCCCGCGCCGTCGCGGATGTCGTCAAGGAGCTGGGCGGCAAGCCCTTCCTCACCGACTGCAACACGCTCTATGTTGGTAGCCGCAAAAACGCGCTCGAGCACATCGATACCGCTTATCAGAACGGCTTTACCCCGTATGCCACGGGTTGCCAGATCATCATCGCCGACGGCCTCAAGGGTACCGACGAGGCGCTCGTCCCGGTCGAGGGCGGCGAGTACGTGCGCGAGGCCAAGATCGGTCAGGCACTCATGGATGCCGATATCGTGATCAGCCTCACGCACTTTAAGGGTCATGAGCAGGCCGGCTTTGGCGGTGCCATGAAGAACCTGGGTATGGGTGGCGGCAGCCGCGCCGGCAAGATGGAGCAGCATGCCGCCGGCAAGCCGAACGTCGCGACCGAGCACTGCATTGGCTGCCGTGCCTGTGAAAAGATCTGCGCGCACAACGCTATCTCGTTTGACGACACCCGCGAGCGCGAGCTTGCCAACGGCAACACCCGCACGGTCCACGTGGCTGCCATCGACCACGATCGCTGTGTGGGCTGCGGCCGCTGCATCGGCGTGTGCAACCAGGACGCCATCAAGCCCGGCTATGACGCTGCGGCCGACGTGCTCAACTGCAAGATCGCCGAGTATACAAAGGCCGTTGTCGACGGCCGCCCGAGCTTCCACATCTCGCTTGCCATGGACATCAGTCCCAACTGCGACTGCCATCCCGAAAACGATACGCCTATCGTCAACGACATCGGCATGTTCGCGAGCTTCGACCCGGTCGCCATCGACCAGGCCTGCGCCGATGCCGTCATGGCATCCGAGCCGCTGCCCAACACCGAACTCACCGATAGCGCGGCCAAGATGGAGCATAACCACGAGCATCTGGAGGGCGAGCAGGCCAAGGACCCCTTCTGCATCACGCATCCCGACACCGACTGGCGCGCGTGCATCGCGCATGCCGAAAAGATCGGCCTGGGCACGAGCAAGTATGAGCTCATCGAGGTCAAGTAGCACCTGTCTATTGGACATATCAAGCGCTTTTGTAGCGCAACGTTAGCAAAAGCCGCCCGTGAGCACAGCGCTTGCGGGCGGCTTTCCGGAAGTATGCGGCAAATTTCGAGACCGCCGAGCACACGACATTTTTTGGCAACAAAACCCCTGATAAATTGTTGGTAAAACTGCGGTCTGGTCGGCAGTTCCAGATTTTGCCGCATACTTCCGAAAATAGGGGGTTAGATAAATCCCCAGACGCCGCTTTTTCACTAAAAATTCCTATCGAGGAAGTCGTCGACCGTATTCCAGTAGAGCTCGGGGTCAACTTGCGCGCTCTTGGCGTGGGTGGCGCCGTGGATAGTGAGCTTCTGTTTAACCTTGCTGGCGCACGCCTCGTAGTTTTGGTCGAGCATACTGTACGGCACAAAGGTGTCCTGGTCGCCGTGGATAAACAGCATGGGAACCGTCGCGTGTTTGAGTTGCTCCACACTGCTCGCCTTATGAAAGTCGTAGCCCGCGCGCACGTTGCACACCAAGTTTGCTACATCGAGCAAAGGAAAGCTGGGCAGGCCGAACACGTCCTTGAGCTGCAGAGAAAACTCGTCCCAAACACTCGTATAACCGCAGTCCTCGATAATGCATTTCACGTTTGCGGGCAGAGATTCCCCCGCAACGTTCATGGCGGTCGCTGCACCCATCGACTCGCCAAAGACCAGGATGCGCGCCTCGGGGTCAGCCTGAACGATCCGCCCAATCCATGCAACGACATCGAGCCGCTCGGGCCAGCCCATGCCGATATAGTCGCCGCCGGAGCGCTCGTGGGCGCGGGCGGCAGGCGCGAGCACGTTCATGCCGCGGTCGTGGAAGCGCTTGGCGTATCGGGCCATGCCGATGGGCTCGTCGGTATATCCATGCAGGCAGACGGCGTAATCGTGGGTGTTCTCCGAGGCGGCAAAATACCAAGCGGCGAGCTCGGTTCCGTCATCTGCGGTAAGGCTGCTGCTCTCGCGGTTCTCCTTAAACCACGCCCGTGCCTCGCCCTCCTCGGCATCCATCTGCTCGCCCTTTTCGGCGTCCTTGCCGTCCTGCATCATCTTCATGGTGTATGGCGCGCGGGGATTCAGCGCGAAGTCAAACAGAAAGTTGCCGGCAAACCCCAGCAGCGCGACAACGAGCACCAGCGCAACGACGCCGGCTATCTTGAGCTTTCGATGGGAACGTGCGTTTTGAGACATAAGAAGCTTTCCTATAAGATGTTAATACATCAACATTTAATGCAAGCGCATTATGGACGTTCGCCGTTGATGCGTCAACAGGCAAAGAATGGGTAAACAAAGGGTCACGTATGGTGCAAATTTCGCACGTACCTAGACGCTTTGATATAGTGTTGAGAACTCTTTACGTTGGAGGATGTAACCGGCATGTCCGATTCGAGCGACAGTTCTAAGCCGCGACCCAAGACCGCGGCCGTTCCACACTACACGGTGGGTGAGGAGATCATGAACTCCGTCACCCATGGTGTCGGCTGTCTGCTGGGTATCGCGGGCCTGGTGCTCCTGATCGTATTCGCCGCCCTGCGCGGCGGAGGCCCGGCCCACATGGCCGCGGCGATTGTCTATGGTGTCAGCATTATCCTCGAATACCTAGCCTCCACGCTCTACCACGCGATTCAGCCCGCGCGCGCCAAGCGCGTGTTTCGCATCATCGACCACAGCTGCATCTACCTGCTTATTGCCGGCAGCTATACGCCGTTTTGCCTCATCACGCTCGCAAACGACGGCGGCCCTATGCTGTTCTTTGCCGTATGGGCCATCGCCATTATCGGCATCGCCCTCGAGTGCTTTATGCGCGAGCATCAACCGCACTGGGTAAGTGGCCTGGCCTACCTGCTGATGGGCTGGCTCGTTGTCTTTAAGCTGCCCGACCTGGTGGCACTGCTCAACCCCGTGGCACTTGCCCTGCTCGCCGTCGGCGGCGTGTGCTACACCGTGGGCGTGCCGTTCTATATCGCCAAAAACGTGCGCTATCTGCACAGCGTGTTTCACCTGTGGGTGCTCGCCGGTAGCATCTTCCAGTTCATGGCGGTGATCCTCTTCGTAATCTAGCGACCACGCCTGCGCGCCCGCGTCCTCGTTTGGGCGCCGGCGCCATTGCCGTATCCGTCATCAACGTTTTGACCTGACGTCCCGAATCTTGGAGGTTCGAGAAACTCCCGATGGACATAACCATCTCCCTTATCACTACCCTCGTTTTGACCCTCATCAACGGCTACTTCTCTATGTCCGAGATGGCGCTCACCACGGCCAAGCGCGCCGTGCTGGAGCATGAGGCCGAGGAAGGCGACAAGCGCGCCGAGCGTGCCATTAAGCTGGCTGCCGACTCCGACCAGCTGCTCGCCACCATCCAGGTTGCCATCACGCTCGTGGGCTTCGCCTCGTCCGCCGTCGCCTCGACGAGTCTGTCCGACCCGCTCGCCACGTGGCTCACGAGCTTTGGCATCGCGCCGCTCTCCGCTATCGCGCGCGGCCTGGCGCCGGTCATCATCACCGTCGCGGTCGCCTTCGTGTCCATCGTGATCGGCGAGCTCGTCCCCAAGCGCATCGGCCTGGCCAATGCCGAGGGTGTGTCCAAGCAGGTCGTGGGACCGTTGTCGTTTTTCCAAAAGATCGCCCGTCCGCTCGTGTGGTTGACCGGCGCTTGCTCCGATGGCCTGGCCCGCATCCTGCGCATCAAGAGCGCCGACGACCGCCAGAACGTCTCGGAGGAAGAGATCAAGTACATGGTCTCGGAGCAGGACGACCTGCTCGACGAGGAAAAGCGCATGATCCACGAGATCTTCGACCTGGGCGACACCGTTGCCCGTGAGGTCATGGTGCCGCGCGTGGACACCACTATGTGCGAGGACGACGAGACGGTCGCCGACGTGCTGTCCACCATGCGCCAGACCGGCTTTAGCCGCATCCCCGTCTATCACGAGGATCCCGACAACGTCGCCGGCATCGCGCACATCAAGGACCTGATCCAGCCTTCGCTCGACGGCAAGGGCGACCAGCCTATCGGCGACTTTTTGCGCGACGCCACCTTTGTGCCCGACACCAAGGACATCCTGCCGCTGCTGTCCGAGATGCAGACCTCGCACGACCAGATCGTAGTGGTCGTGGACGAGTACGGCGGCACGGCCGGTATTATCACCATCGAGGACATCGTCGAGGAGATCGTGGGCGAGATCGAGGATGAGTACGACGAGGAAGAGGAGGAGCTCACCCGCGTGAACGAGCGCGAGTGGGAGGTCGACGGCACCTTCCCCATCTCCGACGCCATCGAGCTCGGGTGGCCCATCGAGGCCTCCGACGAGTATGAGACCGTGGCCGGCTGGCTTATGGACGAGACC
>CAUDYH010000002.1 GCA_958453575.1 uncultured Collinsella sp. | reverse complement strand
CCCCTATGTCGTGCCCGACCACGCCAAGGTCTGGGTCGACATGCGCCTGACCCCGCCGACCGATACGGCCGCCGCAATCAATATGGTCGAGCATGCCATCGCCGTCGCCGAAGCCGCCGTTCCCGGTTGCCATGGCAGCTACACCGTGACGGGCGACCGCCCCGCCATCGAGCGCGACCCGAACTCTCCCCTTCTAGCAGCGCTCAAGCGTGCCGCCGATGACGTGACGGACGCGGACACGACCGTCGGCTTCTTTACCGGCTACACCGACACCGCCGTCATTGCCGGCAAGACAGGTAACCGCAATTGCATGAGCTACGGTCCCGGGTCGCTCGCGCTCGCGCACAAGCCCAACGAATATGTGCCCCACGCCGACATCGTTCGTTGTCAGCAGGTGCTAATCGCGCTCGCCGATAACGTGCTCTGGGACGCGAGCGGCCAAGTTGGGGCATAATAAGCCGCGAACAAACCGACTCGTGCGTTAGGACCGCCCCATGAAAGCACTTCCGTTTCCCTGCATCCGCCCGGCTCAGGACCGCGTGCTCGAGGCACTGCCTGCAATGGGCAGCATCCTGAGCGGCAACGATGCTCTGCGCGGAGCCATTGCCGATGGTCTGATGCTCAAGGATCCAGGCGCGGCGTATTACGTGTACGAATGCTCGGGTGAGCCGGGACGCGTGACGGGTGTCGTGGCGATTTGCCCGGTTAACGTGCTGACGGGCGGCGACGAGGCTGCCGCCGAGAGCATCGACGCACTCGCCACCGCGCGCGCGATCGCCGAGCTCAAGGTGCAGCCGCGCCCCGTGTCGCTCGCCTACGAGGCGTCGCCCGTCATGGATATCATTTTGAGCGCTGCCAAAGAGGGCGCATCGCTCTACGCCGTCACCGATCCCGCGGGCGTCACACATCGCGTGTGGGAGGTCAAGCGCGAGGACGCCGTTGCCGCCATCCGTGCCATGCTCGATCAGGCGCCCGACCCGGTGTTCGCCGGTGACTCCGCCTATGTCGCCGCACTGGCTGGGGCATCGCAGATTCTGGCCGACGAGGCCCGCGCTGCCGGCGCCTACTCTGGCAAAGAGCCGTTCAACTTTGCTGTAGCCGTGCTGTTCCCCGCCGCGCAGGTCAGCGGCAGCGCGCCGCAGGTTCCGACGGGTCTGCTCACTCACCAGGTCTCACGGTTCTAGCGAACTCAAACGCTAAGCTGGAAAACCCAGCATCCAAACAAACAAGGGGCGGAGATGCAGCAAACGCATGCACCTCCGCCCTTTTCGCATCAAACAATTACGCCGGTAAACCGGGCCGCAACGTCAGCGTCATCCACGCTGCGGACCTGCCGCCGCCACGAGCGGCTCTAGCCCCAGCTCGCGCGCGTAGTCTTCCTGCGTAAAGACTTCGACCAGTTCAAACGTATCGGCCGCATCGTCAAACGCAAAATGCAGCACTGAGCAGTTGCCCGGCACGCGTTCGCGCTCGTCGGCCGCCGCGCCCCGCACGTGGTCCAAAAACTCCTTGATAGCTGAGCCATGACTTACCGCGAGCACGCACGTATGGTCCGGACGCTGCATAAGATCGGTCAGCGTCGCCACCATGCGCGTGCGCACCTGGATCTGGCCCTCGCCGCCAAATTGACGATAGAAATCGCGCCACGGGCGCTCGGGCATGAGCATCACGCGCTCGGCCTCAAAGTCGCCAAAGAACCACTCACGCAGGCCGTCCAGGCGCTCGTACGCCAAGCCCGGCCACAAGTTGGCGATAGTCTGCTCGGTGCGATGAAGCGTGGAGGTGTAGGCATGATCGGGCTCAATGCCGCGCGCACGTAAAAACATGCCGGCGCGCGCCGCCTGGTCGCAACCCAACTGCGTAAGCGGCGAATCACTCCACCCCTGAATGATACGCTTAAGGTTGAATATCGTCTGTCCATGACGGACCAGATACAGATCTTTATTCATAGGGGTCCTTTCGTTCGTTACCAACCCAAAAGCGAAAACGCCCCGTCGCAATAGCCAAAATGAAGCACGGCACCGTTGTCGGGCAGCTCTCCCCCGCCAGTCACATACTCAAGAAACTCCTGGCAGGCTGAGCCATGGGAAACCGCCAGCACGCAGTCGTGCTGCGGCCTGGCCATAATACGGGACAGCGCCGCGACCATGCGCGACTGAAGCTGCACTTCCGACTCGCCGCCAAAGGCAACAGGATAATCGCCCCAGGGCTGCGGCGGCATCTCGCGATTTGATGTGCCCTCCAGCGAGCCAAAATGCCACTCACGCAGGTCATCGACCAGCTCAATGGAACGGCCCTCGCCAACGATAAGCTCGGCCGTATGCCGCGCCCGGCCTAACGGCGAGGAATACACATGATCAAAGGCCACGCCACGCGCCGCAAACGCCGTACGCGCCGTCAGCGCCTGCTCGCGCCCGCGCGCCGTAAGCGGCGAATCGTGCCAGCCCTGCAAAATGCTCTGCACATTGAGCTCAGTCTGCCCATGCCGCACCAAATACAGATCTGCCACACACCCTCCCCTCGTACCACCACAAAGGGGACGGGTACCTTTGTGGTGGTTTACCGCCGGATCACACCGCGGTGACACTCAACTACACCAGCACGTCGGCGAGCGAACGCTTGGGTACGTGGTGCACCCGCGCCTCGTCGCGCCAATAATTGATGGAGCCGTCGGGATTGGAATCGATCGCATCGATCACCTGTGTCTCGGCCGGAACGCCAAACGCCATGATCAGCTTGAGCTCATACTTGTCGTTATCGAGCCCCATGGCATCGATCGCGCGGGGCGTAAAGGCCTTGAACATGCAGGCTGACACCTCGGGCGTGGCGCTGCGGGCGGCGAGCATCATCGTCTGCGCGGCAATGCCCGTGTCGACCTCGGTAATGGGAGCGGCAGGCTTGCCCGGAACGGCGCGCTCGGCCAAAATCGCGATATAGCCGGTCGGGCGCTCGCCCTCGGCAGGACCCGGCCAGTCCTTAAGCGCGCCGGCCCATGCAAGCTCATCAAATACGCGCGCGCAGTCCTCGGCACCGCTCACCACATGAAAACGCAGACGCTGAGCATTGGCGCCGCAGGGAGCCAGGTGCGCCAGTTCCGCCAGCTCAAGCAAAAACTCGCGCGGCACGCGCATGGACTCGTCAAAGCGACGGCACGTACGGGCACGACGGACCAGCGCATCAAACGCTTCCAGACCGAGCTTTTCGCAACCTTGCTTTGCCATCGATTCGACACTCGACGGTGCCTCGGGAACTGCTTCGTTCATAGGGACCCCCAATACAAGCCAATTGTCCTTAGGAAAATCTAACCTAAAACGTGGGCAATAACGAACAGGGCTGCAATGTTCTACACCTGTTGAATAGAAAATCGCGACGTGGGGAACAACGGAAACAATTCGGGACCTTTGGGTTACGTTTCGCCCTCCCCGACCCATACGCTAGCGCCTTTAAGCGTTACTGGTTGTAACGATCAAGGCTTACGCCGCACGGAAAGGAGACATTATGGGCATCTTTAAGAACGATGACCAAAAATCGAGCCAGTTTGGATTTGACGAGAAAAGCATGGCAGGCAAGGCCGTCAAGGCCGTGCGCTGGATTTACGCCATCACGGGCGTCTTGGCGCTCGTCGCCGGCATCGCACTGCTGTTTGCGCCCGCCAAATCCCTCGTCTTCCTGACGACCGTCTTGGGCATCTACTTTGTGATCACGGCCGCGATCAGGCTGTTTACCGCTGTTTTCGAGCCGCTGCTGCCCACCGGCTGGCGCGTTACGAGCATCATCTCCAACCTGCTCATCATTCTGGGCGGCGTCATAATCCTGCGCAACCAGGCCTTCTCGACCGCGACGCTCACCACGATGGTGGTTATCGTGGCCGGCTTTGGCTGGATTGTCGAAGGTGTCATGTCCATTCTGGAGTCCGAGCTTTCGTCCAACCGCGCCCTCGCCATCCTGAGCGGCGCACTTTCCATCATCGCCGGCATGTTCGTGTTTATCTATCCGCTGTGGTCGGCCAAGATGCTCGTCATCTTTAGCGGCGCCGCGCTGCTGGTGTTTGGCGTAACGCTGATTGTTCGCGCTATTCAATTTGGCAAACTGGTGCACTAGATGCCGCGAACGCTCTTTATTGATGCCGACGCCTGCCCGGTCACGCGCGAGTCGATTGACTGCGCGCGGCGGGCGGGCGTCGCCGTTGTTATCGCCGGCAACAGCACGCAAAACCTGGAACGGCACATTCGCCGCGACGACCCGCGCGATGCCGAGCACGCGCGACGCGGCTTTTGGGTCACGACGCTCGACGTGAGCGTGGGCGCCGACAGCGCCGACTTTGCCATTGTCGAACGCCTGCAGGCGGGCGACGTGGTCGTGACGCAGGACATTGGCTTGGCGAGCATGGTGCTCGGGCGCGATGCCGCCGCTATCGGTGTGCGCGGGCGCGTCTACGACAAAGCAACCATCGACATGCAGCTGTTTATTCGCCACGAGGAAAAGAAGGTGCGCCGCGCCGGCGGACGCACTCGCGGGCCGGCGGCATTTACCAGCGAAGACCGCGCCCGCTTTAAACGCAACCTCACCGAGCTGCTGCGCTAACCAAGGTAGATTTTTGGGACATGTCCGGAAATCTACCTTTTTGTTTTGAGCGGTGTGAGCGCTCGGAATCCATGGCTCAACAAAAAACGGGCTTCAAAATGCCATGCGTCGCCGCATTGCGCAGGCGCTGAGCATGGCTATTTGAAGCCCATTTTTTAGGCCCACTTAGAGGCCAACGGCGGAGAGGATGAGGCCCCAGCCAGCGCCGATGACGTACATCATGATCAGGAACACGGCATTTTCGCGGGCGCTGCGGTTGGTGCGGAACAGCACCAGATAACCCACGCCGGCGGAAATGAGCGTGCCGGCGAGCATCGGCGCCAGTTGCAGCGCGCCTTCCAGATACAGCTGTGTAATGACCACGCTCGCCGAGCAATTGGGAATCAGCCCGACAAGCGCCGAACCCAGGACAGCGAGTGTCTCGTTGCCGCGCAGGAACTGCTCGATCGCGGACTCGCCGAACGTCTCGAGCACGGCGACCAGAATCAGCGTCACCAGAAAAATGAATACCGAGACCTGCACGGTGTGCGAGATCGCACTGCGGATGATCGACAGGACAGGCGTCCCTTCGTGGGAGTGAGAGTGACCGTGACCATCATGGTGTTCATGTTCGCCCTCATGACCGTGATCGTGGCCATGTCCGTGTTCGTGCTCGTCCTCGTCTTCATCACAACCGCAATGGTCGCGCTCGCACAGCTCGTGGATGTGGTCGGCGCTCACGCCTGCCTCGGCCACCTCGTCGATGATGTCACCGCCGCTGTGGTCGTCGTGCGCGCAGTTCACGTGGGCCGGGTTGGCCGCGGTTCCCAGCACGGTACGGCGAATCGCCGCGTGCGCGCGGGCGTTACGGCGCAGGCCGCGAATGGCAGCGTCCACGATAAAACCCGTGACCAGTGCGATCAGCGCTTTCGAAGCCAAAAGCATCGCCATAGTCTGCACGGGAACCTGCTCGGCAAGCAACAGCGGCAGCATCTCATCGGAGGTCGAAAGGAACACCGCCACCAACGTGCCCAAGGTCACGACACGGCCGGCGTACAGCGTTGCTGCCATGGCCGAAAATCCGCACTGCGGCACCATGCCCAGCAGCGAGCCAACCACGGGACCCGCAGCGCCGGCGCGCTTGATAGCGCCGTTGACGCGGTCGCCCGCAACGTGCTCAAGTGTCTCGAGAGCAAGATACGTCACCAACAAAAACGGCACCAGCGACAGCGTGTCCTTGCCGGCGTCGAGCAGAATATCAATCAGTAAATCCATGACGGATGGAACCTTTCGTGTCTTTCGGCAGCATTGTAAAAGTCCTAGCGGTCAACTAGGGTATTGTAGTTGTCCCGGGCGCGGTGCCAATAGTTGCCTATGGTAAACTATCATCTCGCCATAACTCAGTAACCTCGAGCCGCACAACGCGGCCCGTCCAAGGAGTAGCATATGAACGTATCGCAAGCACTCGAATACGAGCGCCAGCCGTTTATCCCCATGTTTATCTACGGCGACCACGGCGCCATGGAGTCCGAGCGCCAGAAGGGCGAGGAGGCCCTCAAGGTGCTCGAGACCGAGTACTTTACCGCCGAGGGCGACCCCGGCTTCGACTTTGCCACCGTGCGCGACCTGGCCGACCGCAACCGCGACCTGTGCGACCAGATTGGCGAGGCGCGTCTGCGCAACGTGACGCCCGCGACGCTCTCGCGCGGCCTGTCCGATGCCGACACCTGCGCCGCCATCGGCAAGATGCAAAAGCGCACCGCCGCGTCCGTTATGCGCGAAATCCGCGGCGACCGCGACGCGCTCGGCGTGGCCTACGCCCGCAAGCCCATCCAGGGCACCGTGCTCGGTATCGACATCGAGACCACCGGCCGTGCACCCGAGCGCGGCTATATCATCAACGTGGGCTGGGAGATCATGGAGCTCACCAGCGACGCCGTCCCGCATGACGCCGAGGCACACTACTGCGGCCTGCCCGACATCTACCGCGGCGAAGATGTGCCGCTGTCGAATATCCACCACATTACCTGGGACGACATCGACGGCAAAACGCCCTTCCGCGAGAACAAGGAGCTGCAAAAGCAGCTGCTCAAGCTTATGAAGAAGTACCCGTACATGGCGCATAACGCCGCCTTTGAGGACAGCTGGTTCAAGATTCACCTGGACGGTTACGCCGAGGCACGCCGCGCGGGTAAGATCATCGTCATCGACTCGCGCCAGATCTGCCGCAGCCTGGACGCCGACGTGCGCTCGCTCCCCCGCGAGTCCGCCCCCGCCGCGCTCGAGAACTGGGCACGCCGTCGCGGCACCCTCGCGCCCGACGCCAACGAGCAGCATCTGGGTCTGGACGACACCGACCTCATGCTCCGCACGGTACAGGCCGAGTTCAACCTCAAGAACCTGTTTGCGAAATAACCGATCCATCTGCGGGAGCGCCTGCCAGGCACAGTGCAATCCGTCTGGACGCACCGGCACGCAGTAAACTAGGGCGCAGTCTTATGGCTGCACCCTAGTTTTAATCAAAACGAGCAAATACGCATGCTTCACATAGTCGGCAGATTGGCCCACCTACTTTTTTCAAGTTGTTCGGCCAGCTGAACCACTAGTCGAGGCCCCTTGAACCGCAATCGAGCGCTATAGTCGCCCCAATTTCGCAACCAAGACCTATAAATCTACCTGAATCAATTCGAATAAGACGTTGCGATCACACCATTCGTATAGGATAAGGCCGAATAACTCAAATTATGTTGGTGAGGCATCTGAGCGGTCGGCAAAAACGCTTAGAAGCTACGAATCCGCAACTAAAGTTCACCAAAATGGGGCAGCCGACAGAAACCTCCCCAGCCGAAGCTGCCCCCCCCTCAATACGACAGCTCAAAAACCCACCGTTCGCAGAAGATAAGCCGCGCCCCAATACCGTTGCCCGAAGTTTCGAGCGTATATGGCGTCCGCTATGCCATCATGCGCGTATGGGAATCGTTCTGTCACATACCACGGCACGCGCTGTATACCAAACAGTCAACTCGCTCGCAAGCCACGCGACCGATCCCATATCTATGGAAAAGATCAAGGTGTCTGCGCCGACCACGTCCAACCTGGAAGCGGCGCGAGCATGGCTCAACAGAAAGAATGTCGATTCTGAAAGCATCCATGTGCTGACGTTTTCCAATAATGCCAAAAGGCACCGCAAGGGCTGCATCTGCCACTGCACGCGCTATACGTTTGATGCAGAAAGCTACCTAGAACTCGAGCCGAACGTCTACATCGTCGACATCAAGCTGTGCGCGTTAGAAGCAACAGCCGACCTCAACCTTTCGGAGCTCGTTGAGTATTACTTTGAAATCTGCGGCTCCTACGCGCTTGGAACGTCCGACGAAACTCAATATCGCGAGCGCCCAGCCCTAACCAGCGTTGAAGAGCTCAGAGCCTTCTTTTCAGAGGCATCGGGGTATCGTGGATCTAATAAAGCACTTAAGGCACTTTCTTATGTACGCGAAGGCTGTCGCTCCCCACTCGAAACGGCGTTTGTCATGATGCTGACAATGCCCAAGTCAATGGGTGGCTTAGCCATACGCGCTATCAAAACGGACTATCCGATCCCAGTCCCCAAAAGATACGCCGCCCTAACGCGACGGACGGTTTTCTACCTCGACGCGCTGCTCGAAAATTCGATGACCGATATCGAATACAACGGCTTTTACCACGACGAGCCCGAACAGCAATCAATTGACGAGGAACGCCGAAACACGCTGCGAAACATGGGATATGCCGTTATCACAGTTAGTCGTCATTCGTTTTTCAAGCAGTCCGCTTTTAGGCGGGTCATGGAAGCGATTCGCATTCGCGAGAAGATATGGCCCGGTCGACTCCCGGATAACTTCGCCATCCTGCAAGAAACTCTTCGTCAATTTGTCTTGCGGCGCTACTTCGAATACGGTCGCCGCGTCCTGGAGACACTCAAAGAAGAAGAGGCCGCCAAGCGCGAAATTGCAAGCCAATATCCGCAAGCTGATGACCCGAGCATCAACGATGTGCCAGAACCCGACGACATGCAACACGTCGGGGCCCTTGCTGAGGAAATCAATGGGCCTTGGGAATGCGACATGTTCGCAAAAATCGATGAAAACCGCACGGAAGACGACACGATTATTGATCTAATTGAGAATTCGCTCTTCTAAAGGCGATCTCTGCGGATGTCCACCTACATTTTTCGACTTATTCGGCCACCGATGTGCCAGATTGGCTGCAGCAATGCTCAATATAACTTTAGATAAAACTGATTCTGCAGGAACTCCCGTAGAGGAAGAACTGATTCTCGCGGTATTTAACACGATAAAGTACAAATATGAACAGTTCTAATGCTTCTCAAGGTGGCTTTCTTAGCATGCTGGCCGAACATCTCGAAATATGTTGGCGAGCATTGCGTCGATGTCTCCCAACCCGCAGAAAATCGCAGAGGCGGCAAGCAGTCATCGAAATTAACGTAAATAGTATTGACATATGAACATGCGCTCATATAATCGGAAGTAAGTTATATGAGCGCATGTTCATATGAAAGGATGTTGCAATGAGCAGCCACGCTGATGAAACAAAGACTGGCATCGAGGCCACCGAGCTGATCGTCCCCACCACCTGCTCGCCCGAGGACCTTCCCGACGAGGAGCTGTTGTACGACCTGGCCGACCTGTTCAAGGTCTTCAGCGACACCACACGCATCAAGATCCTCTATGCCCTCATGGGCCGCGAGCTCTGCGTGGCTGACATCGCCGAAGCGACCGCAACCTCGCAGTCGGCAGTATCGCACCAGCTGCGCACGCTTAAGCAGTCGCACCTGGTCAAGTTCCGCCGCGACGGCCGCAACATTCTCTACTCGCTCGCCGACGATCACGTCTACACCATGCTTAACCAGGGCATGAGCCATATCTGCGAATAGCAATCAACCACGGTATCAGCGCGGCCGGCACCCAGACCGCTAACACAGGGAAAGGAACCCACCATGAAAAAGCAGTTCAAGCTCGACGAGATCGATTGCGCCAACTGCGCGCGCGAGCTTCAGGACGAACTTGCCAAGCTCGAGGGCGTCAAGTCCGTTTCGGTCAACTTTATGACCCAGAAGCTGACGCTCGAGGCCGACGACGCCAAGTTCGACGAGGTCCTGGACCGCGTCGTTGAGTTCACCGCCGACGCCGAGCCGGACTGCGAGATCATTCTCTAACCCGCGCATACGTTGACCTGCGAGGCCGCGCTTGCCGCGGCCTTTGCTCGCGAAATTATATGAGCGAGTGTTCATAAACTCAAATGAGAGGTTTGAATCATGACAGCCGCCGATCCCAAAAAGAAAAAGAAGAGGCGCAAGAAGAAAGAGTCCCTTGAGCATAAGCGCAACCGCATCCTGGTAGCACTGGGCATTTTTGCCGTTGTTTATGCCCTCGACGAGCTCGGCGCCCTCACTATCGCATTTGGGGAGCCCGGCAACATCTACGCCAGCTTTGTGCTGTTCCTCGTGCCGTTTTTGATTGCCGGCTACGACGTACTGCAAAAGGCATTCAATAACATCCGCCGCGGCAAGGCCTTCGACGAGAGCTTCCTCATGGCCGTCGCGACCATCGGCGCGTTTGCCATGGTGCTCTTCCCCGACACCGACCCGCACATGGCCGAAGGTGCCGCTGTCATGCTGTTCTACCAGGTCGGCGAGTTGTTCCAGGCATACGCCGTGGGCAAGAGCCGCAAGTCGATCAGTGCCATGATGAACATCGCGCCCGACTACGCTAACGTCGAGCAAGCCGACGGCACACTCGAACAGGTCTTTCCCGATGACATCGCCGTCGGCACCGTGATCGTGGTCAAGCCCGGCGAGCGCGTGCCTATCGACGGCGTCATCGTCGAGGGCGAAACCCAGCTCGACACCGCCGCACTCACGGGCGAGTCGGTCCCCCGCCCGGCCAAGACCGGCGACGATATCATCAGCGGTTGCATCAACATGACGGGCCTCATCCACGTGCGCACCACCAAGCCCTTTGGCGAGTCAACCGTCGCGCGTGTTCTGGAGCTCGTGGAGAATGCCAGCGAAAAGAAGGCGCGCACCGAGAACTTCATCACGCGCTTTGCCCGCGTCTACACCCCCGCCGTCACTGGCGCTGCCGCGGTGCTCGCGCTTGGCGGCGGCCTGGTGACTGGCGCTTGGTCCGATTGGATCCTGCGCGGCCTGACCTTCCTGGTCGTCAGCTGCCCGTGCGCCCTCGTGATCAGCGTACCGTTGAGTTTCTTTGGCGGCATCGGCGGCGCGTCCAAGCTGGGCGTTCTCATCAAGGGCTCCAACTACCTCGAGACGCTCGCCGACGTGGACACCATCGTCTTCGACAAAACGGGCACCCTCACCAACGGCACGTTCTCAGTCGTCGCGGTGCACCCCGAGGCTGGCTATACCGAGCAGTCGCTGCTCGAAGTCGTAGCCCTTGCTGAGTCGTTCTCCGATCACCCCATCGCGCAGTCCGTGCGCGACGCCTACCAGGGCGAGGTCGACCCCAAGCGCGTGAGCGACTCCGCCAACGACGCGGGCCACGGCGTGACGGCAACCATCGACGGCAAGCACGTCGTCGTTGGCAACGCCAAGATGCTCGGCGCGGCCGGCGTTGAAGCACCGGACTGCGAGGTTGTCGGCACGATCCTCCACGTGCTCGTTGACGGCGTGTACGCCGGCCACATCGTGATTGCAGACACCGTTAAGGCCGATGCGGAGCAAACGATTCGCGACCTGCATGCCGCCGGTATCAACCGCACCGTCATGCTCACGGGCGACCGCGAGGAGGTTGCAGCGTCTGTGGCCAAGCAACTCGGTCTCGACGAGTTCCACGCGCAGCTCCTGCCGGGCGACAAGGTCGAGCGCGTTGAGGCACTACTCGCGGCCGAAAGTGGCAAGGGCAAGCTCGCCTTTGTCGGCGACGGTATCAACGACGCGCCTGTGCTTACGCGCGCCGATGTGGGCATTGCCATGGGCGCCATGGGCTCCGACGCCGCGATCGAGGCCGCCGACGTGGTGCTGATGGACGACAAGCCGTCCAACATTTCCCGCGCGATCCGCGTGGCGCGCAAGACCATGTCGATTGTTTGGCAGAACATAATCTTTGCGCTGGGCATTAAGCTGCTGATCCTTGTGCTGGCAGCGCTGGGTATCGCCAATATGTGGCTTGCCGTCTTTGGCGACGTAGGCGTGGCGATCATCGCCATCCTGAACGCCATGCGCGCGATGGGTGTCAAGAACCTGTAGCTTGTACTCGGACGGTCCCGGCAGGGATGTCCCCTCCAAAACGTCCTCGGCAAATGTGGCCCCGTTGTCCTGCTCCTACGGGGCTATAGACAACGGGGCCACTTGCCTGCGGAATGTTTTGGAGGGGACATCCCTGCCGGGACCTGCGGCAACATCGCCGGTGGTTCTTGGGCATCGCTTGCTGGCGGGGTTCCTTGGCTGAGTTAGACTTGGTTGATGGGGTTACTGATCCCGGTCGCCGTCCCGGCCCAGCATTGCCCTTAGCTTCTCAAAGCTTTCCTCGCTTAGGCAGTGCTCCATGTGGCAGCCCTCTTGCGAGGCAACCTCTGCCGAAACGCCTGCGTCCTCGAGCAGCCCCACAAAAAAGCAGTGGCGCTCCCACATTTGGCGAGCGACCTCCAGACCACGCTCCGTCAGATGAACGTCGCGCTTGCCCATTTCGACATAGCCGTTGCTTTCCAGCGTCGCCATGGCCTTGGAAACGCTCGCCTTGGTCACGCCCAGGTATTCGGCGACGTCGATTGAGCGCACCGTGCCTTGGCGCTGCGACAGAACGTAGATCGATTCGAGATAGTCTTCTCCGGATTCACGTAGGGCCATGGGCCGCCTTTCGCGATGATTGCTAGTTAGCCTTCTGATACTTTCCTTGGCTTACTTTACCGCAAAAGTTGACCATGTCTTACTGCATTGACCAAAAAGTTAGCCGCGTTTCACAAAACGTGCGGGACGAAAACAAAATGGGAACGCCCCGCAAGGAGTGTCCCCAGCTGCCGGCAGATAAGGAGCGTCCCCAAGTGCCGGGTCGCAGCTACACGAGGCCAAAGTGCTTCGCGGCGTTGTAGATGCCGTCGTCATCCACGGCGGTCGTTACGTAGGTCGCTGCGGCCTTCACGGTCGCCTGCGCGTTGCCCATTGCCACACTTGTGCCCACGGCCGAGAACATCGACAGGTCGTTCTCGCCGTCGCCAAAGGCAATCGCCTCGCTCGCGTCGATGCCCAGGCGCTCCAGCGTCGCCGCCACACCCAGGTCCTTGCCGCCGTTTGCCGGAATAATGTCGCAGAACAGATCGCACCAGCGCGTAGTGAGCGAATGCGACACCGCATCGGTCACGATATGCTCGTCGGCCGGGTCCACAAAGGCGCAGAACTGGTAGACCGGTGCGTCAAAGGCGCGCTCAAACGGTTCCTCGTGGTAGACGATCCCCGCGTTGTTGCCGGCCGTCACCACGCGCTCGGACAGGCGGTTCACAAACGAGTTCTCGCCCTGCATACACAGCGAGTCGTAGCGTCCCTGCGCCACCTGGTCCACGATCACCGCAACGTCGTCCGGATCGATCGGGCAGCTGCGGTAAACCCCCTCGGCATCAAAGCAGTGCTGGCCCGAGAGCGTAATGTACGCATCCCAACCCAATTCGAACAGCCAATCGGGCATCTGATAGGTCGGGCGACCCGTGGCGATCACGCACGCAATCCCCTGCTCATGAAAGCTGTCGAGCACCTGCTGCGCCGACGCCGGAATCCGATGGGTCTTAAAGCTCAGCAACGTGCCGTCGATATCGAAAAACGCGGCCTTGATCATCCTCGCCTACTCCTCGCCCTCGAGCCTCTCGCTCGCCTCGAGCCACGCCATCTCCAACTCGTCCATGGCGGCGTGGGCCTCGTCGATCTTTGTCTGCTGCTCGCCCAGCGCCGTGTAGTTGGTGGGGTCGACCTGAGCCATCGCGGCCTCGGCCTCCTCCACGCGGGCGCGCTGCGTCTCCATTTTGCGCTCGAGCGAGCTCACCTCGCGGCGAAGCTTCTGGCGTTCGGCGTTGGAAAGGCCATTGGGCTGGCCGCTCGACTTGGGCTTTTCGGCCGCAGCCGCCGCGGCACCGGTGTCAAACGTGCCGGTCTTGGCGCTCGGTGCACCCACGGGCTCGCCCTCGGCGGTGGCGTTGCACAGGCGCAGGTACTGGTCGACGCCGCCAGGCATATGCGTCAGATGGCCATCGAGCAGCGCCCACTGCTGGTCAGTCACGCGCTCCATCAAAAAGCGGTCGTGCGTCACCAGAATCAGCGTGCCGGGCCAGCCGTCGAGCAGGTCCTCGACAATCGCCAGCATATCGGTATCCAGGTCGTTGCCGGGCTCGTCCAGGATAAGCACGTTGGGCTCGTCCAGGATCGTCAGCAGCAGCGACAGGCGACGGCGCTGGCCGCCCGAAAGATCGCCGATGCGACTCCAGAGCTGCTGTGTCGTAAAGCCCAGGCGCTCGCAAAGTTTCTCGGGCGAAGTCTCCTTGCCGTCGATGACGTAGTACTTCTTATAGTTGCCGAGCACCTCGCGGATCGTGTCACCCATGTAGGGCTCGAGTTCCTCGAGCTGCTGCGACAGAACGCCAAAGCGCACCGTCTGGCCAATCTTCACACGGCCGCGCGTGGGCTCAATCTTGCCCTGGATCACGTCGAGCAAGGTCGACTTGCCGGCGCCGTTCTCGCCCAAAAGACCATAGCGGTCGCCCGCGCCGATGAGCCAGGTCACATCGGTGAGCACCTGCTTGGGCGCACCATCGGTATCCGCATAGCCGGCATCCACGTCGATGACATCGATGACCTGCTTGCCTAGGCGGCTCACGGCAAGGCGCTTGAGCTCCAGCTCGTCACGCACGGGCGGTACGTCGGCGATCAGCTCGCGAGCAGCCTCAACGCGAAACTTGGGCTTGGTGGAACGCGCCTGGGCGCCGCGGCTCAGCCACGCGAGCTCCTTGCGCGCCATGTTGCGACGGCGCTCCTCGGTAACGGCGGCCATGCGGTCGCGCTCCACGCGCTGCAGGATATATGCCGAGTAGCCGCCCTCGAAGGGATCGACCTGGCCGTCGTGGACCTCCCACATGCTGGTGCAGACCTCGTCCAAGAACCAGCGGTCGTGCGTGACCACGAGCATGGCGCCCTGGCCGCGCTGCCAGCGGGCCTTTAAGTGACGCGCAAGCCAGTTGATGGTGCGCATGTCCAGGTGGTTGGTGGGCTCATCGAGCATGAGCACGTCATAGTCGCCGATCAGCAGGCGCGCGAGGTCCACGCGGCGGCGCTGACCGCCCGAGAGCTCGCCTACCATGCCCTCCCAGGGCACATCGCTAATGAGGCCGGCGAGGATCTGGCGCGTACGGGGGCTCGACGCCCACTCGTACTCGGGCGTGTCGCCCACAACGGCATGATGCACGGTATCGGTGTCGACAAGCTGATCCTTTTGGCCGAGTAGACCGATCGTGGTGCCGCGGCGGTGCGTCACGCGTCCGTCATCGGGCTCCAGCGTGCCGGCGAGCACGCTCAGCAGCGTCGACTTGCCGTCGCCGTTTTTACCGACAATACCAATGCGGTCGCCCTCGCCCACGCCGAGCGTCACGCTATCGAAAATATGCTTGGTGGGAAACTCTAGGCTGATGGAATCGCATCCCAAAAGAATCGCCATATGCCCTGCTCCTTCGTAGAAATTCAACGTTGTCCATGATAGCAGCGAAAAGGCGGGGCGCACACGACACAAAAAAGCGGGCCATCTCCCGCAAGAGATGACCCGCCTCTCCAATCAGTCCCGTGGCGACCGTGGCC
>CAUDYH010000001.1 GCA_958453575.1 uncultured Collinsella sp. | reverse complement strand
TGGTCGACACCGGACTTTTTCTGGGCCTTGAGGTTCCAGGCAAGATCGATGAGGTAACGGAAATCCTCAGAGGAAAGATCGTGGATGTTGAGGTAGTCGCGACCGCGAAGGCTGTTGTTCATGCCTATTTCCTTTCAATTGTTTGATGGGTAAGTGTCGAATGCGCCCCCGAGGGAAACACGGATATCCCTCGGGGACTGTAAATGTGGCGCTTGGATCAGGCAGCGCAAGTTTAAGAACTTGCTAGCAGCTGGCGGCCACGTCCTTGGTCCAGCAGTGCACGCCGCCGCCGGACAGGTTAAGCGCGAGAGAGTCGATCATGATGACCTTGCGATCGGGGAAGCAGCTCTCAAGAACCGCCTTGGCCTGCTTGTCCTTCTCCTTCACGACTTCGCTCATGCCTTCGTGGTAATAACGCTGGCCAAGAACGACGCCGTTGCAGATGAGGAAGTTGCAGTAGCTTGCTGCGGCATAAAAGTGAACGGGGCCTTCGGGCCAAGGGGTGCCATCCATGAACTTGCCGCCCATTTCGTCGATGAAGCCCTTATACAGCTCGTAGTCCTCGTCGCCGGGGGCGATGACAACCTCGATCGGCTCGGCAGTGGGCATGCGGACGATTTCGAAGGGCTTGCCCTCCCAGTCCGTCTCGGCGCGTAGAATCTCGTAGGCGGCGTCGATGCGACGACGCGATTCCGCGCCCGCCTTGCTCGAGGCGGCCTCCTCATCGGATACCTCGGCAAGAAGAATCTTGTTCGGGGTGATAAAGCGGCACATCTCATCGATGTGGGCGGCGAAGCTCATGCCGAAGACAGGAGTTCCATCTTCCTTCTCGTCGAGGATGCCCAGTCGATAGTCGTCGTCCTCAAGCATAGGCTGCGGCAGCCAGATAACCTTGTTGAGGTTGTAGATGCGCTTGTACTCGGCCTCCACTTCCTCTTTTGAGAACTCGGGATTGCGCTTGCGGCATTCCGTGTCCTCGATGGCGATCAGGGTGCCGTGACCGTCAAACTCGCGGTCGCCGCCCTCCGAAACCATTTCGGAATTGACGATATCGAAGCACCCGAGCGCAACCGCCATGTGAACAGCTGCCCTGCGTGCGGACTGGCACTCTGGGGAGTTCTTGTCCCACACGCCATAATAGGTCCAAGCGGGGTTGACCATATAGGAATGGCCTTCGTCGTCGACCATGATGCTGGGGCCGTTGTCGCGAACGTAGAAGTTGGAGTCTTCGAACTGCGTAATCTGGATACGGTCGAGATCCACCCCTTCTTCTTTAAGGCGCGAGCAGGCTTCCTCGTAGGAGCCGGGGGTGCCACAGTTGAGGTTGACCGTAACATCGCCATACTCAAGCAAAGCTTTAATTACGTCAACGCAGGGCTGGCGATTATCGAAGCCCTCTGCGCGAATGTAATCGGGAAGCCATGTCACATAGACGTTGGAGCGCTTCTCAAACTCGCCCGGCATACGATAGTTCTCGTACATGGTTGGTCCTTCCGTCGGGTTTCCCGCAATGCTGTCCGGCCGCGACAATAGCGGGGTTACACCAGCTATAGTACTACTATACCTACCGTTCGGTAGGTGTTTTTGTATAATTGCCATTCGCCTGTCGATACCTACCGTTCACCGTTTATAGTGGTCGTGTTTGGACACGAATTGATGTTCCGTTGCCATTCTTAATAATGTTGGCAATGCGGAAGTGATTTGCAATGGAGAAGTGAAGCGTGAGCACAAAGGGAAAAATATTGGACGCAATGTATGATCTTGTGGCAGAAGTCGGTTACGACAAGGCGTCCATTGGAAAAATCTGCGACCGTGTCGGTATATCCAAGCCATCGGTGTACTACTACTTTCCCTCTAAAGAGGATATTTTCACCACGCTCTTAGATAGTATGTTTCCGACTATCGACTATCAGCGCGACTACTCGCTAATAGTCGATAGGGACGGATTCAAGGCGGCGCTTATCGAGCTCGGCAATTCGGTTATAGGTGGCTATCGTAGTGATGAAAAGCGCCGTCGCGTGCTGGCCGAGGTCAGTATTCAGGCAAATCGAATCCCTGCAGTTCAGGCACGTCAGGCAACGGCGATCAACCGAACTATGGACGCGCTTAAAGACATCCTTCTCCATGGCCTAGAAATTGGCGCGTTTTCCGATGAAACAGACGTCATGCTGTACGTGCAGATTCTTTACACCGTACTTGAGGGAGCGAGCAATACCGTTGCCCAAGATGAAGACATCGATGAAAAGGCTGTTTGGGCAGGGATCGTCGAACTCATGTTTAAATAGGCGCGTAATAACAGAGGCACCTTGGCAAGCGCGATGCGACGACTTGCGGGGTCGCGGAATGGTTCGAAACCCGTGTTCGCGATGATTGCAAAAGTTGTTGAATAGAAATTGGGGCCGATTCCAGCTATGTTGGAATCGGCCCCAATTTCGTTTTAACTTGCGGAGACAAATGACAGGGCTGAAGGGCAGTTCGTTGGTCAGGTTATTTCGCGGTAGTCTTATTGAGGAGACCGGAAACTAAAGCAAATGTCGCAATCAGAAGGTTGCAGATGATACAGAAGACGAATACTCCTTGGAAAGACCCTGCCATACCGTAAACCTTCATCATGACTGGCATTCCGAAAGCTCCGACAACATAGCCCGCTGAGCAAATAATCGAATAGATCCTTCCAAAATCGCGTGATCCGAAGAGCGAGAGGAGAATCATCGGCATTGCAGTTCCAACGATGGCGAACATGACGTCGTTTACGCCGGCCGCGATGATGGAAACGGTCTCGTTGCTTCCGCCAAAGATGAGAAGTAGGAATGAAAGAATGCTGACTCCCGTCCATGCGACCGTTGCTTTAATAGCACCGAGCTTGTCGCATGTTTTGCCTACGAAGGGATTTAGGAAAATATCGGAGAGCGAGGCCGCCGAAACCATTAGGCTTCCCACGATGGGATTGAAGCCGACCTCGCTTGCATAGGTCGGGAACAGCTGGTTCATGCAGCAGGTGAGTTGCGCCACGCAGAGCAGAAGGGCACAGAGAATAAAAGATGGCGTTTTCGCGGCATCGCGGAGCGCCATGCCCGAAGAGACATCTTCCTTTTCATCGGCGCTGTAGCTCTCATGGGTTTCGGAGGTAGTCTCTCCGTACGGAAGCATATTGCGATCAGAAGGCTTAAGGCGAATGATAAATGCGCTTGTGGGCAATATCATGGCTGCAGAAACGGCCGCAAGTACGATGTAACCCGTACGCCAGCCTTGCTGCTCGATGACCAGTGTAATGACAGGACTCAATAGCAGCGTGCAGAGAGAATTAACGCCCCACGCAAGGCCGATGGCAAGACCAGACGATTTACTGAACCATTGGTCAATGACATCGGACATGCAGACACCCGTTGTGAACGAAAAGCAGATGCCGATCACTGCGGCGGAGACGATGAACATCCAGACCTCGGTGTAGAACGCCATTGCGGCGCCGGCGGCAATAAGGACGAGTTCAACGCAAATATGCCATGGTTTGCCGATTACTTTTGGAATGAAACGACTCAAAAGCGGAAGCCCAAGCGCAAGGCCAAGAAGAATCGCGGTGAAATAGAAAGAGAAAGAAGTGTAGTCAAAGCCCAGGTCTTCACATACAGGAGCGATGAATGAGCCGGCAATGATGCTGTAGGTGCCGGTTGTTCCCGCAGACATTAAACCGAGCGCAATAACGACAATCCAAGCAAATGCGCCGCTCTCACGGGGGCGGTCCTTTTCGGCTGGTGCGATGAGAGTCATGGTTACTCCGTTTCTATCGGCAATGCAACCTATATGCCTACCGATAGGTATATAAAGATGGAGATTCTTCGTCAAGTGTTAAGCGGGGAGCGGGGACCCTTAACGTGCCGAACGGTAATTGGGCCCCCAATGTGACAAAGGGACTGCCCCTTTGTCACATTATTCGGAGCGTAGGGCTTCCACAGGGTCTTTCTTGGATGCGCTGCGAGCCGGCAGCAGGCCGGCAACGACCGTCAGCAGCACCGAAATTACAATGAGCATCAGCGCGTCTTGAACGGGCAGGCTCATCAGGTTGGGCACCTGCTTGGCCGCAAGCGCCCAGGCATTAACCGGAAAGCTCACGGCCACCACGACGACAATGGCAAAGACGCCGGCAATGAGGCCTTCGATAAAGGTCTCGGCATTAAATACGTTTGCCACGTTGCGCTTTGACGCGCCGATCGCGCGCAGGATGCCAATCTCCTTTTTGCGCTCCAGCACGCTGATGTAGGTGATGATGCCGATCATGATGGAGCTCACCACCAAACTGATACTCACGAATGAGATGAGCACCAAGCTGATGGTGTTCACGATGTCGGTCACCGAGCCCATGATGATGCCCATGTAGTCGGTATACGAGATTGCCTGCTCATCGTGACCAGCGGCTTTGACCTGCTTGTTGTACGCATCGATGTAATCGAGCACGCGCTCCTTGGCCTCAAAGTCGCGCGGGAAAATCTTGACCGAAATGGGGTCCGCCTCGTCCGCATAGCCCAACGTGGTCAGATTGTTGTCGTAGGTGAGCTTCGACGCCTTGGCATAGCTCATCATGAGCGAGCTCAGGTCCTCGGCGTCCATGTTGAAGTGGATGGCACGAGCAAAGGCGCCCGCATCCACGCGCATGGCGCTCGCCAGGTTGGCAAAACTCGAAGACATCTGCGTCGCCATTTGGTCCGTGAGCCCTGCCGCACCCGCCTTGAGCTGGGTTGATACCGTCGTCGCAATCTGCTCGCTGACCGCCTTCATCACCTGATCCATAGCCTGCTGCAGATACGGAGCCAGCTGCTTTTGTACATAGTCGGTCATCGCCTGCTGCAGGCGCTCGGCCAGGGCATCGCCGCCGAGCGCTTTGAGCTGGGCCAGGATTTGCTGGGCTGCGGCATCATGCTCAAGATACGCCGAGAATGCGGCAGCAAGCTTTGACGCATCCTTAAGATCTTCGGGTGACAGCGCCTTAAACTGATCAGAGCGCATAAAGCCCTCAAACAGCTGGTTGGCAAGTGCTCCCACCTGCTGCATTTGCTCAGGCGTGAGCTCAAGACCATCAAAGATGCCCGAGAAATCTGGGGCCGGCGCTTTGGCCATGATGTCACTAAAGTCGATGTCCCTCCCAACACCCGAAAGGTCAATGTCCAGCCCGGACAAGTCGAGACCAGAAAGGTCCATACCGCCGGCTGCGCCCGAGAGCGCAGACGTATCGAGTGAGAACGCGCTCTTCAGTGCCGCCTCGTCTACGCTGAACATACCGCCCAAATCCACGCCCTGCTTGGCTTCGCCCTGCAGCTCGTCGAAGGTTTTGCCCGTAAAGACATCCGTCTCGGGGTGGGCAAGCTGCTCCTGCACAATCTGCGAATCGGCAGCACGCTCCATAAGCTGGCGAGTCAGCGCATGCGTATAGACAATGCCCGGGGACAATGCGCTCGCGTTTGCCGTCTCGTTGGGTCGCACCACGCCCACAATGCGCGCGTCAATACCGTCGGCAACCTTGGCTTTCATAAAGTCGGCGTCGCCAGACATGTCAGTCCACATGCCGGTCTCTTCGTTTTTGCGATAGGCATCGGCCGGCGACAACACCTTAAACGTCGTGGACAGTGCATCGTCGTAGGTAAAGTCGCTGCCGGTCTTGGGCGTCTTGACCTTGCCGTCGGCCGTCATGGCACTGTTAACCAGGTCGTTGAGCTCATCGATATCCAGCGCGCCGATACTGTAGAGCGTGTAGTCGCCCACCGTTCCGCGGCTCGAAAGCACCATCACGGCCTCGTTGGCGGACGTAGGCCAATGGCCGGCAACGACATCGTACTGGCTGTCGAGCAGGCTCTGGTCGTCAATCATCTCGTTAAAGACCGAGGTTCCCATGGATTCCATGCTCACCGTTGCCGCCGAGCTCGCGCCTCCGCTCATGGCCTCGGTCATGGCGTTGGGCACCAGCCGGACAGGCTTCTCATCGCCCTTGCCGGCACGATAGACAACCGGCGTCACGCCGTAGCCGTACTGAATGGCGTTGACCTCTTTATCGATGCCGTCGCCACCGGCATCGAGCCATGCCTTAAAGCTCGTCATGTCGTTTGACTTAACGCTTGCGAACATATCCTTTACGGCCGTGACCACAGGGATCTTATCGGTCCCCTGAGCCTTGCCGTCGGTGCCGTCGTCGGACGAACCCTCGTTCTTGGACGTATCGTCATCCGTGGCCCCATTCCCGCCCATCATGGATGACAGGTCATAATCTTGTTTGGAAATCGTAAGCGGGTAGCTCGAGAGTGTGTCCTCCTCGACCTTTTTGATGTAGCCGTTTACGCCGTTGGAGAGCGCCAGAATCGCCGCGATGCCAATAATGCCAATCGAACCTGCAAAGGCCGTCATGGCCGTGCGGCCCTTCTTGGTCATGAGGTTTCGGGCAGAAAGCCCAAGCGCCGTCACAAAGCTCATCGAGGTTTTGCGCGTGGGCTTGGCCTCGCGACGCGCGGCCTCGGCAGCATCAAAGGGATCTGAATCGTCGGTGACCTTGCCGTCCGCCAGGTTGACAATGCGCGTGGCGTACTTGTACGCCAGCTCGGGATTGTGCGTGACCATGATGACCAGACGGTCGCGCGCAACGTCCTTGAGCAAATCCATGACCTGGACGGACGTCGTTGAGTCCAAGGCGCCGGTCGGCTCGTCAGCCAGCACAATCTCGGGGTCATTGATCAGGGCGCGGGCAATGGCCACGCGCTGCATCTGCCCGCCCGAAAGCTGGCTCGGGCGCTTGTCAACGTGCTCGCCCAGACCGACTGCCTCGAGCGCCTTGCGCGCACGTTGGCGGCGCTCGGCATGCCCCACGCCCGCGAGCGTAAGCGCCAACTCCACGTTTTCCAAAATGCTCTGGTGCGGAATGAGGTTATAGCTCTGGAACACAAAGCCGATGCGATTATTGCGATAGGCATCCCAATCGTGGTCGTTGAAGTCCTTGGTCGAGATGCCGTCGATCAGCAGATCGCCCGAATCGAAATGATCGAGTCCACCGATGACGTTGAGCATCGTAGTTTTACCCGAACCCGAGGGACCCAGAATGGCTACGAACTCGTTATCGCGAAAAGACAGGCTTACGCTGTCGAGCGCTACCTGCGTAAACGACTGCGTAACGTACCTTTTGCAAATAACTCTGAGATCCAGCATGGACGGCAACCTCTCTCGCGCGGGCGCGCTCGCCCGCTCCCCCGCCGTTCACGTTCGGCGTGTTTGTCCTACTCTATCCTCATTTTTGGCCGATACCAGTGAGGAGTGTAACGAACCGCGCCAAAAAACGAACGGGACAGCACGCCGCATGGCGCACCATCCCGCATATAACATCCCCGATGCGACAAAGAGGCTGTCACTTTGTCACATTCCAATGCGCGCTACTTTTCGAGCCCGCACGGCATAACGTTAGCGCTGCCGCGGCGAGCCTCAGTCACGGCCACAAAGAAGCGATAGCCGCCCGAGAAGTTAAAGCACTCAAAGCCATGCTGCGCCAAAATGCGGCAAGCAATGTAGCTGCGAATGCCGCTCTGGCAAATCACGTAGACCGGCTTGGCCCGGTCGAGCTCGCCCAGGCGATTGCGCAGATCATCGACGGGAATGTTTACGAAACCATCGATATGCCCGCGCTCATACTCCCCTTCCGTACGAACATCGAGCAGCTGCACGCTGCCATCGCGTGGCAAGTTGGGCTCATCCTCCCAATGCCACTGCGCCAGTATGCCGCGATTGAGGTTCTCGATCATAAAGCCCGCCATATTGACGGGATCCTTCGCCGATGAATACGGCGGCGCGTATGCTAGGTCCAAATCCTTAAGCCTATCGCCGCGCATGCCTGCCTGGATGGCAGTCGCCAGAACGTCGATACGCTTGTCCACACCATCGATGCCCACGATTTGCGCACCCAGCAGGCGCAATCCCTGCTTCTCGAAGACAACCTTCATGGTCATGGGCGTTGCACCCGGATAATAACCCGCATGCGAACCGGGCGACAGGACCACGCTGTCGCAGTCAATTCCCGCCGCGCGTGCTGCCTTTTCGGATAGTCCCGTGCTTGCCGCCGTCAAGTCGAATACCTTGATAACCGATGAGCCCAACGATCCGCGGTAGCAGCTGTCCATGCCGGCTATGACATCGGCGACGACACGCCCCTGCTTGTTGGCGGGGCCGGCGAGCGAAATGACCGCGTCCTCGCCGGTCACCTGATGCGTGACCTGCACGGCATCGCCCACGGCATACACGTCGGCAGCAGAGGTCTCCATGCGGTCGTTGACCACAATAGCCCCCTTGATGCCCAGTTCGAGCCCCGCCTCTTGCGCCAGATGGCTCTCAGGTGCCACGCCAATGGCAAGCAGCACCATATCGGCTCCGATAGGGTCATCGCCCGCAACATGGGTGACAACGCGGCCATCAACTTCCTCAAAACCTGTCACATCGGCCTTGAGGCGCAGATCGATACCGTGCTCACGCACCTCGGTATGCAAAAGGGTCGCCATGTCGTAATCCAGGTTGTTCATAAGCTGGACGGGACGCTGCAGAAGGGTCACCTGGAGCCCCAGCTCACACAGATTCTCCGCCGTCTCGACGCCAATGAAGCCGCCGCCGATCACGACGGCACTGCTCGGTCGCCGCTCTCGAACATAGCTGTGAATACGCAGCGTGTCCTCAACGGTGCGTAGGCTAAAGATTTTATCCGAGTCGATGCCCGGCAACGCAGGGCGAATCGGCTTTGCACCCGGCGACAGGATGAGCTTGTCATACGTCTCGACAAATTCCTCGCCCGTCAGCATATTGCGAACCTCGACCGTATGCGAATCGGGATGGATGGCAAACACCTCGTGACTCGTCTTGACCGCAATGCGAAAGCGATCCCAAAAGCCCTTGGGAGACTGCAGCGTCAATGCGCTCTCTTCTTCTATCACGCCGCCAATGTAGTACGGAAGCCCACAGTTGGCATACGATACAAAACCCGTGCGCTCAAAGATGACAATTTGGGCCTGCTCGTCGAGTCTGCGCAAACGTGCCGCCGCCGATGCGCCGCCCGCGACGCCTCCAACGATAACCACCTTCATAGCTAACGCACCACCTTTCCCGTGTAGCCGCTTATGCCGCCGATATTCTTGACACTGCCATACCCAGAACGCTTAAGAAAACTCACAGCTTGGTTGCTTCGCGCACCGCTCAGGCAATGCACGAAAAGCTGCGTGCCCTTTCGACGTATACCCATGATGCTACCCCGAAGCAGAAAAAAGAGTCGCTGTTTTCAGCGACTCCCCTTCAGTTGTCTGTCCCACGGACTTACTGTTCGCTCTTCGCGAGTGCCTGATCGATCAGTTTGTTGAGCGCCTCGCGCTGCTCAGCGGAGTTGATGCCGCCCATGATCGGCTCTCCCACAATGTTACCGTTCTGGTCGATCACGTAGGTGGTCGGGAACGAGTACAGGTTGGAGGTGAACTTTCCGGCCTCGCTGTCCGACTTAAACCAGATGTTCTTATACGTCACGCCCTTCTTGGAAAGCACGTCCTTGGCATCAGCCACCTCGTCTTTGTTGCCATCGAGCGTAAAGGAATTAACGCCCACGACCTGGCCGCCCTTCTCGGCAAGCTCCTTGTTGAGCTTCTCCAGATCGCCCAGCTCTCCCACGCACGGCTTGCAGGTGGTAAACCAGAAGTTCATGACGGTGACCTTGTTCTTGGAGAACAGCTCGTCGCTGTTTACATCGTTGCCGTCCAAGTCCTTGCCCTTAAAGCTGGGGAACTTCGTCTCCCCGCTCTCGCCGTTGGTCATGCCCGCGGTCGAGGCATCAACGCTCTCCCCCTCGCCGGGCGTGCTGCCACATCCGGGGAACTCCTTCTCCAGCGCCATGAGCTTGTCCTCGATCTCCTTGACCTGCTGCGCGCCGGCCTTAAGCGTCTTAAGCTCGTCAGCCGCAAACTGATCCTTGGCGCCCTCGATGGTATCGAGCAAGAAGTCACCGTAGTTCTTGCCGTCCTCAATCATGGGAGTGTCTTTGTTGGCCGCAAGGAACACCTTTTCCCATAGGGCGTTATCGCTCGCAAAGATCTCGTTTTCCTTTTGCAGCAGCTGCTGGTACAGCTTGGCCGCCTCCTCGGCGCTCGACGGCTTTTGTGCCACAAGCTCGGCAATCTGCGCATCGCCGCTCGTGGCATCCTTCGCGTCGCCCTTGGGGGCAGAGCACGCCGCGAGAGTCAGCGCCAGCACGGGCAGCATCAACAGAGCCGCAATTTTTGACAGTTTCATGGTTCCTCCGTTTATATCGAAACTTATATAGGTACCTATTTGTTTTCGCGGGCTTGCGTGGACTGCGCGGGTTTGTCGCCCGTCACACCCAGCCCGTAGCGAAAGCTAATAGCATCGACGGGGCACGCGCCCACGCATTTGCCGCAACGAATGCACTCGGCATGGTCGGGCGTACGCGTAACGTCCACGTCCATCTGGCACACCTTGGCGCACTTGCCGCACGAGACGCATTTACAATGATCGACCTGAATCCCCAGCAACGACACCTTGTTCATGAGTGCATAAAATGCGCCGAGGGGGCAAATCCATTTGCAGAAGGGGCGGTAGAACAGCACGCTCAGCACCGCAACCGCAATGAGGATCGCGAGCTTCCAGGAAAAGAGCTTTCCCAGCGCAGAGCGGATTCCCATGTTCATGATGGACAGCGGAATCGCGCCCTCCAGCACACCCTGCGGGCAGATGTACTTGCAAAAGAACGGGTCGCCCATACCCACATCGTTAACCACCAAGACGGGCAGCAGCACCACGGCAAACAGTAGCACGGCATACTTGATGTACGTGAGCGGCTTGAGCTTTTTCGTGGAGAGCTTTTTGCTGGGAATCTTATGCAGAAGCTCTTGCAGCCATCCAAACGGACACAAAAAGCCGCATACAAAACGTCCCAGTAACACGCCGATCAGAATGAGCGTTCCGGTGACGTAATACGAAAAGCTGAACTTAGACGATCCCACCACCGACTGAAACGACCCGATGGGGCACGCACCCGAGGCCGCTGGACACGAGTAGCAGTTAAGCCCCGGCACGCAGACGGCTTTGCCGGCTCCCTGGTAGATACCGCCCTTGGCAAAGTTAGGCAGGTGAATATTGGTCGCAAGCGTCGCCGCCGCCTGAATCAATCCACGAAATCGCGCTAAAAGATGCGATGCAGTGTTTTTTCTTTTATCCAATTCCGATACACTCCAAGCACAGCCTGATTGCCTTGGCCAGCACGGCATCTGCCTCGCCGCGCATAATTCCAAAGCCAACCATGGCTACCCCAACGATCAGCAAAGCCACCTGCGCCACAGGCTTAATCGCTTTGAACAATCTGACCACTCCTTTCGTTTCGCGACCCATTGGACCATACCGACTATAAAATCCGTGTTAAGCGTGAATGACTATGCAAGGAGAACGTTATGCGCATCTTGGTCGTCGAGGACGAGCGGGCGCTGTGCGATGCGATCGCACGCAGCCTGCGCAACTTGGCCTATAGCGTCGACTGCTGCTACGACGGGCAGCAGGCCCTCGATCTACTCGATGTCGAGACCTTTGATCTTGTCGTGCTCGACCTCAATCTCCCCCATGTCGACGGCATGACCGTGCTCAGGCAACTCAGGACAACTGATTGTGAGACCAAGGTGCTTGTGCTCTCGGCACGTGGCGAGGTCTCCGACAAGGTAGCGGGGCTCGATGCGGGCGCCAACGACTACCTCACCAAGCCGTTCCATCTTGACGAGCTGGCGGCACGCATACGCAGTCTCACGCTCAGGCGCTTTACGCAAAACGACGTTGTTCTAGCCTGTGGATTGTTGAGCTTTGACACCAAGGCGCGCCTCGCCTCCGTGGGCGGCGAGACTCTATCCCTCACGCGCAAGGAGACCGGCATCTTGGAATACCTGATGCTTAACCAGGGGCGGCCGGTGAGCCAGGAAGAGCTTATCGAGCATGTATGGGACAGCAGCGTCAACAGCTTTAGCAACGCGACCCGCGTGCATATCTCGTCGCTGCGAAAAAAGCTGCGCGGTGCGTTGGGGCACGACCCCATCCGCAACCGAATCGGCGAAGGCTACGTTATGGAGGACGGCAAATGAAGCGGCTGTCGCTGCAGTGGCGCATCACGTTGATGACGGCACTGCTGATATGTTCGACCTGCGTACTTATGAATTGCCTGGTTGGCTACTCCGGCATGCGCTACATGGACTCGATTGGTGCAGAAGCGTCGGCGCACAGCAAGGTGGAGGCGGCCTCGCCCAGCTCATTTGACCCGACAAACAAAGAGCTCGACGACGCGCTGACCATCGTCGTGAACGACGCCCAAGAATCGTTTGGCGCGACGAGCTGGTATATAACTGCGGCGGTGACGCTGCTCGGCGGCGTGCTGGCCTACTTTGTAAGCGGACATGCGCTGCGGCCGTTGCGCTTCTTTGCGACGCAAGTCGAGAGCGTGCGGCCCGACAACCTCGCCGACACAAAAATCAGCGAGGACGTGCCCTCTGAACTCAGGCGCTGCAGCGCGTCGTTTAACGACATGATTGCCCGCCTTGACGAGGGATTTTCCGCACAAAGACAGTTTACGGGCAATGCGGCGCACGAACTGCGCACGCCGCTTGCGCTCATGCAGGCCCAGGTTGAGCTGTTTTGCGCCGAGCACCCCGACGTCGACGCCGATACAGCGAGCCTGCTCGGGCTGCTGCAGGAGCAGACCGAGCGAATGACGCACATGACAAAGACCCTGCTCGAGATGAGCGAGCTGCGCAGTGTCCCTTGCAACGATGCGATTGACCTTGCGCCGATGATCGAAGAAGTACTCACGGACCTGGCGCCCCTTGCCGAGCAAAAAGACATCACGCTTACAAGTGAGGGCGACGCGCAAACGATCGGCAGCGATACGCTAATCTATCGGCTGCTGTTCAACTTGGCCGAAAACGCCATACGTTACAGCGCGCCCAACTCGACCGTGCAAATCAACGCCTGCGCCGAAGGCGACCGCGTGCTGCTACGCGTGCGCGACCAGGGGACGGGCATTCCCGAGCAATACCAGACGAGCATCTTTCAGCCCTTCTATCGCGTCGACAAATCGCGCAGCAGGGCATATGGCGGCGTGGGGCTGGGGCTTGCACTGGTCTGGGAGATTGCCGCACTCCACGGCGGCTCCATCGAGGTCGAAGAGAGCTCGGAGCGCGGAACGACCATGCTCGTGACCCTTCCCGCGCATAACATCGAAGATGCGACAAAGGAACTGCCCCTTTGTCACATCTGTTAGTTCGCAGGATACGTGAGGCCCAAGATGCGCGAAATTGGGCGAAGCGCCAGCAAAAAGCCCCCGCTTCCAAGCGGAAACGGGGGCTAGGTGAGTTAGCTTACTCCCACTCGACCGTGCCGACGGGCTTCGGCGTGAGGTCGTAGCAAACGCGGCAAATACCGGAGACCTCGGCGGTCACGCGAGCGGTAATGCGCTTGAGCAGCGCCCAGTCGAGCTCAGGTACCTCGGCGGTCATGACATCGACGGTGTTGATGCAGCGGATGATGCAGGGCCAGTCGTAGGCGCGCTTGCCCTCGCGCACGCCGGTGGCGCGGAAGTCGGGCACGACGGCAAAATACTGCCAGATGGTCAGACCCGCCTTGTCGATCTCCTCGCGCACAATGGCGTCGGCCTCGCGCAGTGCCTCGAGGCGGTCGCGGGTGATGGCGCCAAGGCAACGGACGCCCAGGCCGGGGCCGGGGAACGGCTGGCGCTCGACCATGTTCTCGGGCAGGCCGAGCTCGCGACCCACAACGCGCACCTCGTCCTTGTACAGCAGCTTGACGGGCTCGCAGAGCTCAAACTGCAGGTCCTCGGGCAGGCCGCCAACGTTGTGGTGAGCCTTCACGCCGTCCTGCGACTCCAGAATGTCGGGATAGATGGTGCCCTGGGCGAGGAAACTGACCTCGTCGCCAACCTTGCGGGCCTCCTCCTCGAACACGCGAATGAACTCGGCGCCGATAATCTTGCGCTTGGCCTCGGGCTCCTCGACGTCCACGAGCTTATCCAGGAAGCGATCAGTAGCGTCGACATAGACCAGGTTCGCATCCATCTGGTTCTTGAAGACGTCGACGACCTGTTCGCTCTCGCCCTTGCGCATCAGGCCGTGGTTCACGTGCACGCAGATGAGCTGCTTGCCGATAGCTTTGATGAGCAGGGCCGCAACTACAGAACTGTCGACGCCGCCGGAAAGAGCCAGCAGGACCTTCTTGTCGCCAATCTGCTCGCGGATTGCAGCAACCTGCTCATCGATGAACACCTGGGCAAGTTCGGGAGTGGTGATACGCACCATGTCGTCGGGACGCTTGTTGGGATCCATGCAAAGCTCCTTTTCGGTTCGATGGGAATGCGCTACACGTATGCAAACGCACCGTCATATGACCTCATTATATGCAGAGCGAGGTTCGTTTCCCATCGCCGCGACAGAGCTTTTTGCAGGGGTGGCAATTTTTCCTAATATCGAGGCCAGCTAGGCTTCGGTAGCCACCTTGGGAGCATCGCCAATAGACTCTTCCTTTATACGTTCGGCATAATCGTAGGCGATACCCACAAATTCCAGTCCCGAGCAACAGGAGTACAATTGCTGCATTGTTGCCAGCTGTTGGGAGATGGAAGATGGACTGCGATGGCTACCCACGCGTTCCCATGCCGTTGATGTGCACCGCCTTTGTGCCGGGGCAGATTGACGCTGCGGTTGCAAGCATTTCCGACCCCGATTCGCGCGCCATCGCCACGGCAGAAGCGCTGTACTTTCGCGGGCAGGCCACCCTCGCTGCTGAGACGGCACGCCCCTATCTTTACGCCACCGATCCCGCGCTGCGCTATTCTGCATGCTTCATCTGCGGATATGCCAGCCTGTCGCTCAACCGCATCGCCGATGCCCGCCGTTGCCTCGCGGGCATCCTTAACACACCGACGGAAAGCGACTCCCCCGCCGTCCACGCCACGCATATCCTGTTCGCCTCGGCGGCAAGCGTTCTGCTGCATCTTCCCTCTCCGTATTCCGCCGAAGAGTTTTATCCACTTGCGGCGCATCTGCCCGAAGGCCTGCGCCTGTTCGCCAGCTACGTGATGGCGCACGCGTTGTATCTGCGCGGCGAATACGGCCGCAGTCGTGGCATGGCGGAAAACGCCCTGATTATGAAACAGGGAAGCTACCCCATCTCGGAGCTATTCCTGCACTTGTCGGCCTCGATGGCTTGTATGAGTCTCAAAGACGTCGACGCCGCAAAAGCGCACTTTGGCGCCGCTTGGGACATTGCGCGCGCCGACGGCCTTATCGAGCTCATCGGCGAACACCATGGCCTTTTGCAGGGACTCATCGAGGCATGCCTAAAATCGCAATACCCTGACGATTTCGCTCGCATCATCGAGATTACGTATCGATTCAGCTACGGCTGGCGGCGCATCCACAACCCCGATTCGGGCGAGGACGTGGCCGACGATCTAACGACCACGGAGTTCACCATGGCCAGGCTCGCCTGCCGTGGGTGGACCAACGCCGAAATCGCACGCCATATGGGCGTGTCGCCGGGCACTGTTAAAAACCGCCTATCCGGCGTATATGCAAAGCTTGGCATCGGCACGCGCGCCGAGCTGGTCGCGCATATGTTGCGTTAGCGATCGGGCCGCCAAGCGCATCGAACGCGTTCCGGAACCCGGCACTTCGCTCGCCTAAATTGGACATTTTGACCCTTGAACGGCACTACCGCCACGGGGCACCTTCTCGCAAAATTGGATTATTTCCACCGATATTTGCGGGATGGGAGCCCAAGATGCTTGATCGCCGTTCGTTACTTGTTGCCGGAGCGTCCTCGTTAGCGAGCATTATGTTGCCGCGCGTGCCGGGAAGCGAAAACGCCTTCATATTGCCGTTCGCACCCACCGAAGCCTATGCCGATGAAAAAGACCCCTTCAGGGTGCTCGTTCTCTCGCGCACCATGTTCGGTGTGGTCGTGGTCGACGTCGCCAACAAGAATACGCCCATCGCAGGTGCCAAGGTCACGCTCACGTCGCGCTACGCCGCAGGCAAGCAGCTCGCCGCCACGACCGATGACGAAGGCACGGCCATCTTTGAGGTCGCGCCGCTTTCGGAAGGCTACGTGGACGAGGCAACGCTTCTCGACGCGTACGACTTTAACGGCGGCATCTCCATTAGCATGGCGGGCTACCGCGATGTCGAGATTCCCCTCGCGCACGTCCAAGGCGGCACCGCTATAACCGCGCCCACGCGTCCGCTTTCCGACGGCGAGCCGTACTTCCGCCAGCTCACATTCGACGAATGGGACATCCAGTACGCCGACGCCACGTTTATGGCAATGCCAGCGGACGGAGCAGCAAACGACCAGCCCAACACGCACGCTTTTACCGTGCAGGCCCATCTGCCGCAGGGCGGGCAGGCAACGTTACATATCAATAAAGTGACGCCTGCCGCGGGCAGCTCACCCGAAACCGTCACGCAGATTGGCCAAGTCAAGGCCAGCGCATCGGGCACGGATAATCTGGCGACGTTCACACTCGAAGATAAGTTCCTCGATGCAGCGTCAAACCTTCTGGAGGAAGGATGCAAGCTGCGCTTTGTCCTCGACTATCAGGGCAAAACCTATACACTCTCCTCCCCCATGGCCGTTGTCACCGCGCCGGCCGCAAAGGCGGAATCGGGCTCGACCACCATCATTCCCACTACCATGGACCAAGAGATCACTCCGTTTGATTTCCCAGCGGCGTTTCCCGGCATCGGCGGCAACAAGTTCACCTGCTGGATGCCCTCGTTCCCCATTCTGTTCGATTTCTCGTTTGCCGGGTACGTACTGTTTGGCGCGGGATACAAACCAGCCAGCTATATGAACGATTCGGGCAATCCGGATCCGGAGTACTGGAAGAAGTCACCGCGTGAGTCGGGCGCCAAGCAGGCAAACCGCTACCTCGACGAGATGGAGGGGAAGTGGAATCAGTACAAGAGCATGAGTGCCGGTTCGGGTACCGATCCAAGAAACACCAAGCTCCTTCGCCACCATTGCACGCTGCTGTTCACGATGGATATCGCCACGCAACTGTACGGCTCGCTCGCCTACGATTGGGTGGGCAAAACCTGGGGTAACAACAACGACCCCGCATACGGCAATATTAAGGCCCTCTTCCAGGTAAGAACCGACCTCAATTGGACCGAGCAGTTTACCCTAGGACCGGTGCCTTTTTTTCTAAACGTCAACCCCTGGGTGCTGGCAAAACTGGCGCTCGCCGTGGGCGCCCACACGCACGGTAGCGGCGCGGCGTTTTTCAAGAACATTTCGCTCGACTATTCCAACACGTCGGGCTCGTTCACCATCCAAATCGGGCTTGCCGTCACCTTTGGAGCCGGCGTTGCAAGCGTCGCTTCGTCCGCTGTGCGTGGCGCCGCATCTCTCACACTGTTCATTGGGTACGAGAAGGCAGATGGACACCAGCTTCCGCGGCTGCGCGTGGGCGCAGACGTCGATGTCGACGTGATACTCCAGTTCGTGATGTTCAAATGGACCACCAAGGCCTGGTCGGGGTCGTGGCCCACACTCATCGATTCGTGGAATATGTCGGTGAACAATGGCGACCAGTATGTACTCCAACGCTCTGA